>JBLHPD010000047.1:0-24360 GCA_047624165.1 Clostridium sp.
ACTACTTACGTTTCCAGCAGTTGATATAAAATAACTTCTAGTCCATAAGCTAGGCATTTTACTTAGTTCTGAAAATTCATCTCTCAAAACTCTACTTGTTACACCTTTTATTTTTTGCATAATATCTTCTGGACTTAATGCTGGAAGACAATTTAAAAACAAATGTGTATGGTCTTTATCACATTCTATTGCGATAATTTCAATATCTATCTCCTCACATACACATTTGACCATATGCTTAAATCTCTCTTCAACCTTAGGTATTAAAAATATTTTTCTTATATACCTTGGGCAAAATATAAAATGATAATTAATAAAAGATACAGTTGTTTTAGTTGTTCTATATTTATTTTCCATAAACTTATAATAGCATAGTTTGTGTATGTTGCAATGTATTTATACACAAGCTATGCTATCCATCCCACACCTGAAGGAGTGGGCTTTCCGCACAAATATTGTAATCATTCTACATCTCCTAATAAATTGGTTCATGATTATTTCCAGAAAAGCCATCCACCATTATATCTAATCGCTCCTCAGTATCCTCATTTATTTCTACTGGTTTTAGTCTTTTCACTGTGCCAAGGGGTTCACTTAATGAAAGCTTATCGCCACGTCCAGATATCACCCATAAGATTTTATAGCCTTTTGGTGTTACTTTAAGAATTGCTTCGCCCTTTCCATCTGTAAAATATATTAGTATGTTTGTATCAGTATTATTTACATATTCAAATACCGGTGAAAACTTTGTACCACCTTTTGTATTGCAACGCGGTCTTACATTATTAATGGATTTAACCTTATATGCTTGCCTTATTTGCGAATCACATTCTATCAATGTTATTTCATGCTTATAAGTTTTTACAATATTAAAAACTTCCTTTATTGCTCCGTGAAATTCCTCATCACTAATGCTACCACTTATATCTATAGCAAGGGTAATTTTAGCTATATGTGCCCTAAGCTCTCCTCTTAAATCTAATCTATTAGGTTGACGTCTGCTTCTTCTTGTAATAGTCTTTTTTTTGTCCCCTTCTAAAGTGCCCATCATTTTTCTTAAATATATATTCCAAGGAATTTCGCCTTTATTACTTGCAAGTCCCTTAATAATTTTCTCTAAATAAAGAGGTACTGCGCCCTTCTCTGCTTGTGATGCAAATTTTTCCGTAAAATTTTCAAGTGTTTTCTCATCTATCTCTATGGATTCTTCCCATAAATCATGAGTTTTAGAAGCATCATATTCTTTTTCTATATGCTCCTCCTTAGAGTCATCCTCTTCATTTTCATCCTTTTCATCTAATAGATTTAGGGCCCCTTGAATTTCACCAGCATAATACTCCATAGCCATATAAGATTTCAACTTTAAACTATACTTAGAATTTATACTATCCAAGGTTGTAGCATAGGGTGGTAGATAATTTAGATGTTGATTCACTACTATATCCATTGCCATATTTATAGCCAAAGTACTGTATTTTCTTTTAAGGCTCTTTGCACGATTTAAATGAAAGGATAATATGTGATAAATTTCATGTTTAATAGTGCACATCATCTGATTCGATGTTAGATTTAAAAATATATAAGGATTAAAGTAAATTACATATCTAGATAATTTAAAGTTCACAGCTGTAGGCGCGCTTATATCATATTTTATTTCTCTAGACATTTGAAGAAGAAAATATCCATAAAAGTTTTCATTATCTTCTATGAGCATAAAATTAACCATAGTAACAAGCTTTAAAAAATCTTCCGTAAAACTCTTTGACATTTGTTCAATTGTTTTTACATTAGAAATTTCATCATAAAGTGAGTTCTTAAGACTTTCAAAAATTTTTCCCATAATTTCACCTAGCCTTTTATTTCGTTATAAGCCTTAAAATACATTTCAACAAAAGCTTCATTTTCCAAACATAACTTATAAACATTATTATGACTTTCTTTAATATCTTGCATAATCCCTATAGCAAGGTCCACAGGATAAAACCCTAAGAATTCTATAAATCTTTTTATATCAATGTCTAAAATTTCTTTCTTATCTAAAATATTCAAAATATTTTTTGCAATTAAATATAACCTAGTGTGGCTTTCTTTTTTTATCTTTTCTATAACTTCCTTAGATAGTTGCGCACCAGTAAAAATATCCTCATAAGAAATTAAAGGTTTACTATTCTCCTCTGAAAAGTCCATAAACTCATGAGCAACTCTATCACCTAAATTCCCTTTTAATATATTTAAAAATATTCTTTTAGGAATTGTATCTTTATTATTCTTGTAAATCCCATAGCTTTTAGAAACCCGTTCAAAGCTTCTAGGCGTTGCTCTTATTTGCTCATCTTTTAGTGTACTCTGTAAATATTCTGGGAAAGTAGATATAAACTCTATAACCTTTTGCTCTAAGCTATTTTCAATAGCCCATGTCAGCCAAGCTTTTGAATCACTTTCCATATGCAACCAAACAAATCTATTTTCTTGCGCTGCATCCATATCAACTACTTGATAATCAAAATTATCGCCATATTTACTAGAAGGATTCATTGCAGCCAATATTTTCACTCTCTCATGAAGCTTATACCCATTTATATCTCTATTTAATATAAGATTCATAAGTTCCTGTTGCACAGTATGCTCACAACGGTTTATTTCATCAATAAATAAAAGCACTTCTTTGCCAGCATATATTAAACTATCTATTTCCTGTAGCTTTGTATGAACAGCATAGACAGTGCTTTTTTTACTAATAGATTTGCCTCTAGCATCTATAAAACTATAGTCTTCAACTGTTGGAAGACCACCTATTTCTCCTTCTTTTAAAAGGTTTCCATCTATAATAACTAGGTTCCAGTTTTCCCTTCTTGCAAGAGTTCTAGCTAAGGCTGTTTTTCCTATACCACTTTCTCCTACAATTAAAGGTACTTCATTTGTTTGCATAACAAGCTCTACACTTATCAATGTATCAATAAAATTCATAATTTGTCTCCTCTTACATCATCTTGAGTTTTTCATCTACTGCTATTCTTTTGCAGGGTTTACTACCATATTTATAGATAAAAATCATTTTATCCATAGATATATTCCCATATTTCTCATTTATACTTTCACAGTTTATAAAATCCCTTACATATTTTTCTGAGATATCATCTTTAGATAATACTTGTTTAAAAGCCAGCTCTACTTCATGTCTTGGCACGTCATTAATGAAATATTTCATTACCAAAGCATTGTGTTTTAAAAACAATATTTTTTTATCCCCATCTATAACTGAAATAAACTTTATAGCAGATTCATTTTTGCAAATAGCCAATATCTCTGCATTTAAAGTTGCATTTTTAATATACCTTAAAGCTTTATAATTTATTTTTATAGCTAAAAGTTGTATTTCTTCAATTGGGTTGTCTATGTATCTTATAGCGTCATAGTCTTTTTCTATAGCTGATTTTTGCAATTCAATATTTGGATTTTCAGCATATTTTATTGCGTAACCCTTTTGCTCAATACCTACTTTTATTAATTCTTCACAAGGATTTTCAATAAATTCTAAAGTATTCCACAGCTTTGACACAACATATTTTTTCATATCGTAAGTTGGATTCTCTATAAACTCAATTGACCATGGATTGCTTTTTATTGCCATCTCCTGCATTTCTTTTGTAGGTTTTTTTATATAGCGTATAATTACCCCATCTTTCTTTATAGCTATAAGTTTCATTTCATAAGTTGGATTTTCAATATTTCTTATAACAATTGGATTACTCTCTATTAGTTGAAGCACTTTATCATCTGTCATAAAACATCACCTCGCTACTCGGCATCTTAACTTTTATTTTTCAGATGCCTTATTTATCTATATACTAATTATACCATAAATAAAAAAATTATAATTTCTCCACGATAAAAAAAAGAGATATTTCTATCTCTTTTGTAAACTAATCAAAATTTTTGAAATTTATAATCCAAAATACCGTTGCCCCAATTTTTACACCTATCTTTATGATAGGTGGGTGTCCTCAGAGATGTTTAACAGTCCTTGCCACTTTAACATTGGTCTTATAGGCCAAATCCACATCTAGATCTTGAACTCCCGTATAAATATTGTAGGTTGAAAATAAGAGCTTCACGAATATCTCAGAAATACTAATTTCTAAAATTTTTGAATACGATTAAATACCTTTTGTTAATTTCATTATATCAGACTTAAAAGAAAATTCAATAGTAATTTATGGTTTTTTAAAAATAAATATACTACAAAATAATACCATCTAATTTTTAATGTATTGGCATAGAATTATGTTCTTTTTCCATTTTTTTCATTGTATTTAATATAACAGTATCTGCGATGTTCATGCCATCTCTCGATAAAACTCCTAAATTCACAATCGTGTCTTCTGCCGTTTCTGCAACAATTCCATTTCTTGCAGATACAATAGAATTATTTATAGCTAAAATCGCAGATTGTACAGCAACTGATGCAGAAGTTGAAAGCTTTAGTGAACATCCTTCCTTTGCTCCATCACATATCATCCCACTGGTGTTTGCAATGGTATTCTTTATAACTCCATCTATTTGGTCATAACTTGCGCCCATTAACCATGCTATAGCTACACCTGACCCTGTTCCAGCTGCAACGCCACAAGCACACAATGCCGATAATCTACCTATATAATATTTCACATAACTATTCACCATATGGCTTATTGCCACTGCTTTAGCTAATTTTTCATTATCCACATTAAATTTATTTTTATATGCAACTATAGGTAAAATTGCTGCAAGTCCGTTATTTCCACTTCCATTACTACTCATAACAGATAAACTTGCCCCTGACATTCTAGCATCACTAGCAGCCGCTGTTAGCATCATTGAAGATGTCATTAAGTTCTCTGACAAAATCCCTTGTTGTATACTTTTTTTAAGACTGAACCCAACTCCCATACCCATTTTACTATTTAGACCTACTTTAGCTATAGCTTCATTCATTACTACTCCTTCTAACATAAAAGCAATATCCTTATGTGGTATTTTCTCAATTTCACTTATAATATCTCTTATTTTTAAGTTGTATAAAATATTCTTGCCAACATTATTTTTTTTATCCTCTTCTCTTAAATCCAAAAGAACCTTTCCTTGGCTTTCAGTGTAAACAAATCTATTATGCTTTCCGCTTATAATAACATTACAATTTCCTTTATCTGTAACAAGTTTTACTTCTACGTAGATTTTATCATCAGTATCTTTAATATTTAATGATAATTTCCCACTATGTAAAAGCTCTTTCGCAAGCTTCACTTTGGTTTCATCAATTCCTTCGAGTACTCTTAGGTCCTTTTTACTCTCTCCACCAATAAAACCAAGGGCAGCTGCAATATAAAGTCCAACTTCCTTTGTATAAGGCACCCCCACTGACAATCCATTTTTATATATATTAGGACTAACAAAAATTTCCGCTTTCTCTATATAATTAAAAGTTATTAATTCTTTAGCTTTTGCACAGGCAAGAGCAACAGCTACTGGCTCAGTACATCCCATAGCTGGAACAACCTCTTCTTTCAGTGTTTGAACTATAAGATTTCTTAATTTCATAAAATCACTCCTCTACGAATTGTCCTAAGGTACATGAAAAAATAACTCGCATATAGACTTGCTATTTATTTGAATGTGCCTTGTACATAATTAGAGCAATATTCATGCCAATAAAATCATGCTAATAATACCCATTTCAATGTTATTTTTTCTCATAATGATAAAAAATAACGAAAAACAGTATCAAAATGAGAATTAATTCTCATTTTGATACTGTTTTATTCCATATTCTTTCAATTTTCTATACAAAGTTGCTCTACTTAATTCTAAAGCCTCAGCAGCCTTTGTGATTGCCTGTTTGCTATGCCCAAAATATTCTAGAGCTTTTTCAATTTCTTTTTTCTCCAGTTCCTTAATAGGTATAATTTCTACATTTTTGTTCAACTTTATGGTGTTGTCTGAAACTTTTAACCTTTTGGGCAAATCCAAACATTTTATAACACAACTGCCGCACATATTTACAGCATATTCTATGGTATTTTCGAGTTCACGCACATTGCCAGGCCACTTATAATTCATAAAAATTTCTAAAGTAGCATCGTCTATTTTATCTATATGCTTTCCTAGCTTAGAATTACATTTATCCAAAAGATAATCCACAAGAATCACTATATCATCTTTTCTATCTCTTAAAGAAGGTATATTAAGTGGAATTACATTTAATCTATAAAATAAATCTTGCCTAAACTCTCCTTCTAATACCTTTTTTTCTAAATCTTTATTAGTAGCCGCAATAATCCTTACATCAATAGGAATAGATTCTTTTCCACCAATCTTCTCAATAACGTATTCCTGTACTACCCTTAAAAGTTTAGTTTGAAGATGAATGGGCATATCTCCAATTTCGTCTAAAAATATTGTTCCTTTATTTGCCAATTCAAATTTTCCTGCCTTGCCACCTCTTCTTGCTCCTGTAAAAGCACCATCTTCATACCCAAAAAACTCACTTTCTAATAATTGCTCTGGAATGGCTGCACAATTTATTGAAATAAATGGCCCCCTAGCTCTATTACTTTGAAAATGGACAGCCCTTGCAAATAGCTCTTTTCCCGTTCCACTTTCTCCTTGAATAAGTACTGTAGACGTGGTTTTACAAGCTTTCTCTGCTTGTACTTTAACCTCTTCCAAGCAGTTACTGCTTCCTATAATACTATCAAAAGAAGTAATCATAGTCCCAGTGGTAATATTATTTACTGTTTTTAACAAATCAGAAATATTACTAAACGTGCATACAATACTAAAGCTTTTATCAGAAATACTAATAGGCTTTGCATCAAAAACCCCTCTAAAGTGGTGATTACTGCCTTTGTATGTAAATTCTTTATTCTCTAAATTAATATGCTTTTCAATAAGTAAGTTAAAATCAACGGTGCCTATAAGGTCTTTTATATTGATATTTAAAATCTCGTTTTTCTTAATCCTAAATAACTCCAAAGCTTTTGTATTATAATGAAGAATATTCCCTCTGTGATCCGCTACTACAATCCCTCTATCTACCGAATCAAGAACTATCTCAAGTTCACCTGCCAAAAGCTTTATTTCCTCAGTATTTTCCTCTTCTATTAGCTTAGATGATATTAAATCTGCCATTCTATTTAAAAAATTCATTAAGTTTACTTTATTGCTAATAATAGCTTTTTTTTGTTCTTCTTCAAAAGCAATAAGTCCAATAACACCAACAGTGTCATTTCCTACATGGATTGGGCAACAAACCTCCGCAAATTCCTTACAATTTCCAATATTCTCACACTTTAAGCATGCAAAATGTTGCCTAGGATTTTCAATAATAAAGCTTTCTCCCTGCGTTAAAGCAAATCCAAAAGCAGATTTTTCATTTACTTTTTCAAAAATAGAATTTCTGTATCTTCCTGTACCCGCTATTCTATTATAATTATTATCTACTATGGTCACATCTACGCCTATAACGCTTGATATTGCCTCAGAAATTTTCTGAACATTTGAAACGATTTTTATCAAATCCATCCTTATCATCCTTTTGTTTTTTACGTAAATTTGTATTTATTATAGCATATTTCAAATAATACTATTTACTATAAGATACACATCAGATGTTGAGCTTGTGTTTAGGCATCTAAAAGAAAATAACAAATCAGCTTCTGGTCTATTTTGCGACATGCTTCATTGCCACAACCCTTACAGCATAAGTAACATAGAACCAGTTCCTTCTGAAATATCTTTACATAATTGAATATATATCGGAAAACTCTATATTAATTCTTTCTATATTAGTTTCATACTTAAAATCATCCTCTACATGATATTTTGTTAATGTTTTTGTGGGAAGCTTAATAATAAACTCACTTCCTATACCAATTTTACTTTTTATTTCAATGATTCCCTCATGTACTTTTACAAAAGATTTAACAAGAGATAATCCTATACCTGTTCCTTCACAAGGGCGTTTTAATGTTTTATCTATTTGTGCAAATCTATCAAATATAAATTTCAACTTATCCTCAGGTATCCCTATGCCTGTATCTTTTACAGAAATAAAAATACTATCTCCCATATCAGTTAAGGTAACTAAGATTAGACCACCACAATTAGTATACTTAATAGCGTTAGATAATAAGTTGAGCATTATTCTCTCTATTTTATCTGGATCAAAAGGCATTACCTTTTCTTCTACATCTGTATCAAAAATAAGCTGTACATGCTTGCTCTCCACATAAGAAGAAACAGATAAAGTTATATCTTCAATTACGCTTATAATATTGAGATTTGCCATATTTAGCTTAAGAAATCCTGAATCCACTTTGCTAACATCTAAAAAGTTATTGATTAATCTCATAAGCCTGTAACAATTCTGCTTCATAACTATTAAATATTCATCTTTTTTTTCTAAAAATTTTTCTGTATTACTATATAAAGTTAATACCTGGACAGCGGAATATATAACATTTAAGGGAGTTTTTAATTCATGAGAAATATTTGTAAATAATTCTGTAATCAATTTATTGAATTTTACAGTTTCATCTAATAATTGAACATTTTTTTCTATGTCAAATTGCAATTTTTCTACCTGTTTTTCTGGAGTAATATCGTGTATTATACTTAATATTGTTGGTTGTCCTGCATATGTAAAGTAAGTAGAGGTGTTTTGTACATCCATAACTTTGCCATTCTGTTTAAATATCTTTCCTTCGAAATTCAATAGTGTACTTTTCTTATCGTATATCTCATCAAATTTGCCTTTAATGTTTCCACTCTCTTCTATATCCATGAAATCTAAGACAAGTCTCCCAAGCAATTCATCTTCAGTATTTAGCCCTACTAATTTTACAGCACTTTCATTTGCAAAGATCACTTTACCATTTTCATGAACAAATATAGATTCTCTTGAGTTTTTAATAAGTAAGCTATAACAATCTTCATTTTTCAATAAAATTTCTTCTATACATATACGTTGATTATCCGTGTCCTTTAATTCATCATTGAGTGCTTTGAGTTGCAAATTTTTTCTCTGTAAATTTTCATTCTCAATCTCTACATAATAACCTAATGGCCATGCTGTTAAAATAAATACTCCCGCTATAATTAAATCATTTTGAAAATATAAATTAATGCCAACATGTGGTGCATAGATCAAGTCTATAATTAGTATTATTCCTGATGAAATAATAGCCATTATAATTCCATTCTTCATACCTAATTGCAATGTTGATGAAATAATTATAAATAGAAACAATAATTTAAATTGACTAGCATAAGCATTTGACAAGATAATCAAAATTGAAAAAATTATAATGAAAACTAAGTTCTCAAGAACTTTCATTAGCTTTGTATCTTTGGTTTTAAATTTTCTTATACAAAAAAATGACCATAACCAATAAATAAATATGCTACCTACTGCTAGTAGTACCCATGAAATTATGCTAATGTATCCATTTGGATTTTGTAAATCACTAGTATTTTTTATAGAATATTCATTGTAAACTATGATTCCACAAAACAATAAAGAAATCAGTTTAAGAATAGCTATAATATTATTTATTTCTTTTTTTCTGTCTTCGTCAATATTACACATTATTTCACTTCCATATCAAATCATTTAAATTTTAAAATATTTCACAAGGAAATACCTTTATTTCTGTAAGTTAGAGATAACAATTGATAATTTAACAACTACACAAGGGGCATTGATGATCCTTGTGTATTTTTTATTCTATCTAATACATTTTATACTATTACCAAAAATATAGATCAAAGTATTTGAATCAAATTGGAGGCTGCATAAGCTATGATTTCTTCATGGTCTTTATCCATTTTTAGATTTGAAGTAATCTTAAAACTAATTATCTTAGAAAGCTTCTCAATTACAAACATTGGATATTTCAATTCTAGTTTTAAATTGAAATTTATAAAATAATAATACTAAACATCACCAAGGAAGGCATACTATATAAAATTTTCTTAAGTGGCTCATTATATATTGTTTGAATGTCAAGTTTCATTATTTTATCTAATACAACAACATTTATGAATTCACATATAGATATTGTAATAATAACTTTTAACACTGAAGAAATGGCTTTAATAATACTTATCTTATTTATAGATACGCTTATTAAAATAAAAATTATCATATTTATAATAGTATGAACTGAATAATTAATTGGTAACATTCTTACTAAATATGTACTTATAGCTATAAAAATACTGGAAGTAATATACCTTTTTGAATCTATTCTTTTATAACTAAATAAGTTAATCGACATTATAATTAAAAATGCCTCAGGAATAACTCTTAAGATAAATTCTATCAAGGATAGTCTTAACATTATGCTCTCCACCTTTCCTGTAATATACTTATATTGTATTATATTTAAACTTTGTATTTCAATACATATATTCCTAAATTAAGTTTATTCCTATAATTATTATAGCTTTTTATACATATTTTAGCATCAATTTTTATATTTTAAATTATTTAAATATTCTACATTAAAATTCAAAATTCTACATTAAAACCAAAATTCTTAATACAAGACTTAAAACTTAATTTATATTACATATAAATTTCAATAAAATAAATATAAATATACAATATGGAGATAATACCATTGATAGGAGCTGATAATGATGAATGAAGGTCTAATCGTACTTGTGAGAGGAGTCATAGGATTCTTTACCTTATTAATATTCACTCGTATTCTTGGCAAGCAACAGGTTAGTCAACTGACTTTTTTTGATTATGTAGTTGGTATAACTATAGGTTCCACAGCCTCAACTCTAACTACAGATTTAACCAGTAGAGCATGGCCTCATTGGGTAGGATTATTTACTTGGACTGTATTATGCTTTATTCTGCAATTAATAACTCTTAAATCAAAAACTGCTGAAAATTTTCTAGATGGTGAGCCTGCCATTGTTATTATAAACGGAAAAGTACTTGAGGAGTCTATGAAAAAATTTCGTTACACCATCGGTGACCTTCTGTCTCAATTAAGAGATAAAGGTGTTTTTGACATCAATGAAGTAGCTTATGCAATATTAGAAAAGGATGGTCAACTGTCTATATTAAAAAAAACTGAATGTGATCCAGTTACTCCAAAAGACTTAAAACTTAAAACTTCACCTGCTAGTATTAATTTTGAAATAATTTGTGACGGATCTATTATGCAAAATAACTTATCTAGCATTAATAGGAATGAACGGTGGCTAATGAGTAAATTAAAAAAGCAAGGTATCAATGATGCTTCCGAAGTATTTTTAGCTATCTATAATGCA
Organism: Clostridium sp.; assembly: GCA_047624165.1. Taxonomy (GTDB): domain Bacteria; phylum Bacillota; class Clostridia; order Clostridiales; family Clostridiaceae; genus Clostridium_AD. Next base: position 11,329 of record JBLHPD010000047.1, read on the forward strand.
ACAAGTGGCCTACATATAGATCTTTATAAAGACCATATAAAAGAAAAAAACAAATAAAATATAAAGGAGTTATTTAACTTATGAAAAAATTTATATCATATGCTATCCCATTAGTTACCTTAACGGCCTTTGTATTATTAATGCTCGGAGGCAATTATTTAAAAAAGCCTAGGAACCCTTCCGAGGATATAGTTGCTTTTGTAGAGCTATCTATAAAACATGCAAAAGTTGAAAAATGGGATATGCTTCAGCAAGATATCAAAAGTATTGAATTTGCTTGGAAAAAGATTATACCACGCATTCAATTTAGCGTTGAACGAGATGAAATATATAATATAAGTTTAAACATCGCTAGCCTTAAAGGCGCCATAGCCAGTGAAGATAAATCCAGTACACTTATAGAATTAAACCAAATTATGGAAAATTGGGATGAACTAACAAAATAATATAAACAAAATAAAAGAGTAATACTACCATTCAAATAACTCTGAGAGTCACATACATCTCATCCTACTATTTCTATATTCTTTTCATAAAAAAAACCATATCTTCATCATCAAACCCAAGTTTCTTGTATAAAGTTTGTGCAATGATATTATCTTTTTCAGCACTTAATTGTATACGTTTAAACACATTTGATTTTGCATAATCTATTAGATAATTCATTACTCTTTTGCCATAACCTTTATTTCTAAATTCTTTGCAAATATACAAATCATCAATAATTAGTGATTTCCCCATTGTCCAAACGCTATAAACGTCCCACGTATTAGCATACCCCATAATAATATTGTCATGCTCAATTATAAAAATTTTAATATCATTAGGTGATGATATTGCTTGATTAAAAACCTCTCTCATTTCATCTTCCGAAGGAAATTTCAAATTGTCCCAATAAGGGTGCTCTTTTCTTACTAATTCCATAAAATCTAAATTCATCTTTATATATGTTTTTACATCTTTTTTTCACAGTCTCTTATTACTAAATTATTATCCATATTATCCTCCACATTTTTTTATAAATTTAACATTGTGATTAAACGTAGCCTTATTTTTAATTCTAATCAGCATGCTATCGCCTCAAATGCTTTAACATACCCAAGCTAATCATATAAGCCTACGGCTACGCTATCGCTTTTGGATGGGGTTAAATAAGCTTTTATAATATGATAATTGAATCGAATTTATGAACGTATTAGCATTAAAGAAGTGAAAAATAGTATATAATGTCTTCATTTATGGTATATACTTCTCATGACTTTTGAAAACAATGTTTTTTTTATGTTAAACTCTTTTTCTTTAGATAATGCTAACAAAAGTATATATTGCAAAGAATGCATTTGAGCAAACCTTAGTAATTCTTAATTTAATTTATTTGCAGATGCGTGAAGAAAAATACATGTTTGAGCATGGCGAGTTTGTATTTTTTAGCAGCTGAAAATAAAATAAATTTTAGAATTACTTGGTGAAGCGAACGCATTCTAGCAATATATACTTTTAGTTATAGCATAATCTAAGAAAAATTTTTAATTTGCATCTAGGTTATTATTACTAAAATCTAGAATGAACTTTTTTTAACCACATGAAGCTCATGTAATGCTCTAGTTGCCATCACATACCTAAGTTTATCCTCTTGCTTATATTTACCTTGCGTACTATCTGTTGTAGGTTTATCTAAATCCCTAGGCTGATCTAGCACCATGATAACTGCATCAAACTCAAGCCCTTTAGCAAAATATGATGGAAGTACCACAACCCCACTATGATATACAGCATTTTCTTTGTTTATAATCTTGATATTAATACTGCCCTTAATTAACTCAAAAGTTTTCTCTGTTTCATTCATATCTTTACAGATAATTGCAATATTTTCATAAGCTTTATTTTTAAGTTCCGAAACCTTTTGGAGCATGAAATTTTTAAACTCATTCTTATCAGAAATTAATGTTTCCGTTACTATTTCACCATTTCTTACTATGGGAACAATAGGCTCTGCATGCAAATATTTATTAGCATACTCCATAATTTCAACTGTAGATCTGTAGCTTGTATTTAGTTTAAACTCCTCAACATTACACTTTGAAAGTATATTTTTTATATCGTGCATAGGTATCTTTCCGTCATATGGAATCATTCTTTGATTGCTATCTCCAACTATAGTAAGCGATGTACACTTTGTTAATTCCTTTATTACCAGGAATTGAAGATGGTTATAATCCTGAGCTTCATCTATTACTACATGTTTGATTTCCTCAGAAAATTTTATACCTTCTAACTTAATTTTAAAATATAAAATACCACCTAAATCGCTTTCAGTTAATCTCTTATAACCATTGATTTTGTTATATAAATCAATACTATTTCCACTTTCAAGTGAAGTGAGATTTCTTTTGGACTCTATTACCTCTTTAATAACATCTCGAATTTTTAGTCTTCTCGTAAAGTCCAATCCATTTATTTTGAAACCCTGTTCTTCCTCAGGTAAAGACTTCACAGTTTTTTCATATTCCTTTTGTATAAGTCTAACCTTTTCATCTCTAGCATCTCTAATCTTAGAATAAATAATTCTTTTAATCTTCTTACTTCTTCTAAATAAAGGCATAGCTTTATAATAATTATTAAACATTTCCATTATTTCTTCTTTAGATAATAGTAGCTCATTCATAAAAGTTAAATCTTCTATTTTAAAGTATTCACTATCTAATTTTTCTACAGCATCGTCAAGAAACTTTTGATACTCTATAGAATTTTTATACGTAATGTCATCAGTAAATTCTTTGTCTCCACTAAGCACTTTTTCCATGTATTCTTTTAGACTCATAACCTCTGTAATTTCTAAAATATCAAAAGCAAAATCTCTAAAAGTTGTTTGTTTAACTCCTGATTCTCCAAGGCTCGGGAGCACTGACGATATATATTCCATAAATACATTATTAGGACCTAATATTAAAACCTTATCTTGTAGTATTTTTCTATAATTATAAAGCAAATATGCTACCCTATGAAGAGCAATAGTAGTTTTCCCACTACCTGCCACGCCATCCACTACAATAGTTTTTGTTCTTGGTTGCCTTATTAAATCATCCTGTTCCTTTTGTATTGTCATTATTATATCTTTCAGCTTTTCTGATGCATTGCCACTAAGCACCATTTGAAGTATCTCATCTTTCACATCTAGTGCTGAGTCAAACATGCCTATAAATTTTTCTTTTTTTATAATAAACTGCCTCTTAGCTAAAATATTTACTAATATCTTATCTTTAGGAGCATTATAAGACGCTTCCCCTAAAGCTCCAGTATAAAATAAGGATGCAATTGGAGCTCTCCAATCTACTACTAGTGGTTCAAAGGTATTTTCTGGAGTAACTCCAAATCTTCCTACATATATATTTTCAATACCGAAATCTTCTTCTGAAAAATCGATTCTTCCAAAATAAGGAGAGCTCTTAAGCGCAGTTAACTCCTTAAGTCTTCTATCAATAGTTTTAAAAGCTTCTTCCATCACATATATCTCATGATCAAAATATTCTATTACCATATCTTCATCATCTCTATAGTCTTCAATTACTTTTTTCCTATAGTCTAAAATATACCGTAAAATTTCTTTTCTCTTTTGAATATACTTTAGAATCTCTTCACTAATGATTTCAATAACACCCTTTAATTTTTGTTCTTCTATATTAAACTCTAACTGTTTCTTTAATTCTACTTCTACCATACTAGCATCTATGTCATATTCATGATTACTCAAAACTATCACCCCACTTCAAATTAAATTTTTTCATGCAATATATATTTAAATAAATAAATAACGCCATGTGTTTATAAAATTTCATGCAATCCAATAACATCTGCAATACCCAGACCTGGAGAATCATTAATAGTTATCTTATTCCCTACGATACATGCCCCACCAATTATTGACTCTTGCTGAAATAACAACATGGTATCTAAGTCGGCTTTAATCATATTGGATTTTGATGCTGCGAAACTAGCTGCTGCTGTTATACCTATTCTACTTTCTAACATACATCCCATCATGCATCTTATGCCCATATTTTCTGCCATATTATATATCTTTATTGCATTATTAATGCCTCCACACTTCATAAGCTTTATGCTTATAAGGTCTGCTGCTCTTTTTTCAATTATCTTAAAAGCATCTGATGGTCCAAAAACTGATTCATCCGCAAGAATTTTCGTTTCAACATTGTCCGTAACATATTTTAGTCCATCTATATCCCAAGCATTGACTGGTTGCTCAACAAACTCAATGTCGAGTCCCATATCTTCAAATTTTCTAATAATGCTTACAGCTTCCTTCGGTCTCCAACCTTGGTTAGCATCTACCCTTATTTTTATTCCACGCCTTACTGCTTTCCTTACTGCTTTTATTCTCTCTATATCAAGATCTATATCATTTCCTATTTTCACCTTTAAATAAGTATAACCATCCATTATAGCTTCTAAGGATTTCCTTACCATTTGTTCCACTGTATCATTTGCTATTGTAAGATCTGTAGTTAATGAAGTTTTGTATCCACCCAAAAATTTATAAAGTGGCAATCCATATTTCTTGCAAAGTAAATCATATATAGCAATATCAATAGCAGCTTTCGCGCTATTATTTCCGTGAATAGAATTATGGATTACTTTCATAATTTCTTCAAGATTTTCGATATCTAAGCCTACAATTTCAGGTTTAATATAATTTATTGCTCCAATAATTGAACTCTCTGTTTCCCCTGTTATCAAAGGAGTTGGAGCTGCACTGCCATATCCTACTTCTCCTGTATCTGTAACCATTTTTATAACTATTTCATCGGAAAATGTAAGGAATCTCTTTCCCACTTTATATGGTTGTATCAATGGAGCTTTAATTTTACCCATTTTAATATCTTGAATTTTCATAATTATCCCTCGCTAAAAGTGTAATATTTTTATAGTATTCAACCTATTTATACAATGTTATATAAATTCTTAACAGTATAATGTTTTATTATACCTCTATGTCCACGTTAATTCTATTACTTTTATATAAATTAACAACTAATTATTCTATAAATTCGGCTAATTTAAAGCTTTAAGGTCTATATCATATTTTATAAGATATAGACCTTAAAGTTATTATATTTTTTATTTGCTTTTTTTACTTTGCGAGTTCATATAATGCATGAGCATATATCTTAGCATTTTTAATTAAATTATCTACTGTAATGTATTCATTTTTTTTATGGATAGTATCTGGTTCTCCTGGAAACATCGGCCCAAATGCAACAGTATTAGGCATTTCTTTAGCATAAGTACCTCCACCTATAGATACTAATTTAGCTTCTTCTCCAGTTTGCTCAGTATAAACTTTTTGAAGTGCTTTAATAATTGGACTATCTGGTGAAAAATATAACGGCTCCTGATGCTCAAATTTTTCTACTCTTATTCCAGTTCCTTCGATTCTATTATTAAATGGATTCATCATATCTTCTAATTTGTTTGTTACAGGATATCTTAAATTCAAAGTTAATGTAGCAGAATTTTCATCCATACTTACAACCCCAACATTAAATGATAATTTTCCTGAATTCTCATCTTCGAGACAAACACCAAAAGACTCTCCATGTGTTTCCATACCTATACTTTCATTCAAAAACTCTACGAATCCTGAAGCATCATTTGAACCCAGGTCAACAGTTCCAAGGAAAGCAAATAATTGCATTATAGCATTACATCCAAGTTCTGGCACACTTCCATGAGCGGCTTCACCTATAGATTTAATTATTACCATATCTTTATTAACTACTGCAGAAAGCTTATAATTATGTTCTTTTATAAAGATGCCTAATGCTTTAATAATACTTTGAGTGTTAGTAGCTACAATTCCTGCTTCGCAATAATCAGGTACTATGTTAGATACTTGACCACCTTTAATATATTTGATAAGATTTTCACCTTGGTTTTTGCTGTTAAAATCTTTTACAATATTAAAAATAGTTATACCTTTTTCCCCATTAATTATTGGATAATCTGCATCTGGTGTAAAGCCAGCAACTGGTGCTTTTTCTTTTTCCAAGTAATATTCAAGTTCATTACTCCCTGTTTCTTCATTAGTTCCAAATAAAACTCTGATTCTTTTAGAAAGAGGTAATTTTGCATCTTTAATTGCTTTTAATCCATAAAGTGTTGCCATTATTGGTCCTTTATCATCTGTTGTTCCACGTCCGTACATTTTCCCATCATGAATTTCGCCGCCATAAGGTGGATAAATCCATCCATCCCCTTCTGGGACTACATCTAAGTGCCCTAAAGCTAAAACATAATCTTCACCTTGCCCATACTCTGCATATCCAACATAACCATCTAAGTTAACTGTATGAAATCCTAAATTCTTCGCAGTGTTTAAAGCACATTCTAGTGATTTAGCTACGCCTATACCAAAAGGCATTCCAGGTTTAGGTTCACTTTCAATACTTTTAATTTTTATGATTTCTTGAGTAGACTTAATAATGTCCTCTTTCATAGCATCAATTAATTTATTTAATTCCATATTCATTTCCCTCCATTTATAATCTATATTAGTATTTAATTCACTAAAGTGAATTAATTAAAGATATATCATTTTATTTAGTTTTATTTTCAAAAGTTATCCAACCGCTTCGAGATAAATATCTTAAAAAGGTTACTAATTTATCAATGGACTCCTGCTCAGTGTCATCAAACTTTTTCATCATAGCTACAGCTATTTCATAAACAGTATTAGAACCATCACAAGATTGCCAAACCATAGAACCCCTTTCATCGAGCTCTATATCATTAACATTTGGTTTTTTTATGAGCCATCTCATCAATCTCTCTACTGGCTTGTTATGATAAAAAAATAGTTTTACTTTTTCATCATTTAATTCCCAATGCTCAATTTTTCTTAGTGGTCTATATAGGAGAAAGTTTTCTTGTGATATTTGTTTGTTTTTTTTACTAAACATCATCTCACCTACAAAATAGTTAAGATGCAAATCTGCCCTTAACTAATATTTTTATATTTATTTTTTAATCTAATGTATTTGCCCTTAGTTAAATTATAACATTAACCTTCTGATAAATAAAGATGGCAACTACAATGCAGTGCCATCTTTTGTATTAAACATTTATTTTTTATCATCTTTTACCTTACTTTTCATTATAGGTATTATTGTAGCTATTACTAGACCTACCAATAATAAGAATGCCATTCCATTAGAAGCAGCAAATCCACTTGGTCCATTTCCTTTTAAAACTCCTGATACTTGAAGTATTATACCTACAAGTCCGAGTATTGAACCACCGGCAACAAGTCCAGAAGATAGACTTATACCATTAGAAACTTTAACTTCTTTTTCTATATCAGTTTTACAAGTTCTTTCTACAAATACACGAACTAATGCACCTATTAAGATTATAGAAGTTGTAGCTATTGGTAAATAGAATCCTATTGCAACTGTCATTACAGGAAGTTTTAATAAAAATAAAACAACTCCCATAACAACCCCAACAATTATCATAACCCAAGGTAATTCACCTGACATTATACCATTAGTTAATGTTGCCATTAAGTTAGCTTGAGGTAATGCAAACTGAACCTTATCACCAGTCATGGCAAGTTTGCTTGAAAGTAATAATATGGTACCAATAACTACAATAACACCAATTATACCAGATATAGCAAAGTATTTTTGCATTTCATTTTTGTCTCCACCTACTATAAAAGCAACCTTTTGTGACTGAGCATAACCTCCACCTACAGATATAGCAGTAACCATAAATGTACCAAATAAAAGTAGAGATTTATTATTTGCAGGATTTGTCCATCCCATTACAACGAATAATAATGTTACAATAACTAAAGAAGCTATAGTCATACCAGATACAGGAAGATTTGAAGTTCCTATAGTACCAGTTAAGCGACCAGCAACTATAACAAATAGTAGTGCTAAGAATATTGATAAAATAGAAGCTGTTATTGCCATTACAATATTGCCACCAGATATCAAGAAGCCTCCTATAAACGCTACTACTATACCACCAAGTAATATTAGGTTTCCAACAGATGAACTGCCAGCACCATTTGAAGACTTAGCATTCATAGTTTCTTTTATAGAAGTTATTATAGTAGGTATAAGCTTTATAGCACCTATTAAACCACCAGAAAGCATCATACCAGCACCAATATATTTCACATAACTACCAGCTATATGCTTAACTTCCATAGCACTTATACCAACACTCGGATTATTCCATACAGTTGCACCGTCTTTTCCAAGATTAGCGAAATAACCTATTAATGGCATAATACCGAAATTAGATAATATAGAACCAGCAAACATAGTTAAAGAAACCTCTATACCAACTATAAATCCTATACCTAATAATAGTGGGCTAACTTCAACTTCAAGTTTCCACTTGTAGAAAGATTCGTTTACATAGCTTATAACATTGTTAGCTACATTCAAAAATGAACCAGTTATAACCGTTATAATACCACCTATACCGAATCCAATTCCCATGTACTTCATTGCTTCTCCAGCACCTTCTGAAGCAACCAGTGTTTCAGATATAGCCATTGACTCTGGGTACATTAATTTACCGTGTTCTTCAATTATTAAGTAATTGTGAACAAGAGCAGCAACTCCTATACCGAATAAAACTCCAGCCACTCCAACAACAAAACCTTCTAAGAAAGTAACTTTAGAACCTATTAAAAGAATTGCTGGTAAAACAAATATTATACCACTAGCAACAGATTCTCCACCACTAGACATACCTTGAACTAAGTTTTTTGCTAATATACCTTTCTGCTTAGCAAATGCAGCTATAAATGCTGAACCTATTATAGAACCAGGTATACCAGCCGCAACTGTAAGCCCTGATTTCATACCTGAATAGGCAGTTGATGCTGCGAATAAAGCAGCTAAAAAAATACCAATTATTAATACGACAACATTTCCACCAGATTTAGAACCACTGGAAACGTAAGGAACGTAGTCTTTACCTTCTGCTCCGCCGTATGCGTCTTTTGACAATTTATTATTCATAAGATGTACCTCCTTTTATATTTAATTAACGTAATCATTTCATATCTAGCATTATAGATATTGCTATTGTTTCTTGCATGGCTTGCCTAGTAGGTATAAAGGTTAAATAATCCTGACCTTTTATACTATCATAAGCTGTATGAGAAGGTTTTTTACTCTGCCATGATATGTCCTCCTTTTGATTATAAATATTAATTATTTATTAACGAAATTAATAATATCATATTCTTTTATCATTATCTAAGTTGAAATTACCTTGTATTTCGCTATATTTTAAATTTATAATAATCTACTACAGGAATTTCTACAAAATACGCTATATTACTCTTATTTTTATTATCATATCAGACTATTTTAGCACTTTAACGCGATTTTTGAAACTTTATAATTTTTTTTATTCATTAATAATCACCCTATTAACGTATGCTATATTATGCTTAATAAATCGTAAAAAAATGCTTATAATTTTTTCCAATTATTTTTCTAGGATATGTAAAGCTTTTCTATAGTTTTTTTACCGCAAAATTCCTTAATATAATATGATAATCCTATTGATTATTAAACGATATTATAACTCCTGACTAATTGAATTCCAAAAAATGAAAATAGCAGATGTATAAACTTGCATTTATACTCTGCCATATTCTTATTTTAATTTTCCAAATCTGCTAAAAGGACTAATTATAATTCTTGCTTTTCCCATTATGGCATCCTTAGATATATAAGGATTTTCCCAATATCTTGCATCTAAAGAATTTGCTCTATTGTCCCCCATAAAGAAATAGGTATCTTCTGGCACTGTAAATTTCCCTGTTTTACCACCCGGACGTACAACATAGCTCTCATTTGTTTTTTTACTATTTATATATACTGATCCATCTTCTTTAATTTCTACTACATCATTAGGTAATCCTATAAGCCTCTTTATTAAATCTTCACCTTTTTCACCACCTAATTCATCTGAATGAAATACTACTATATCCCCATGCTTAAGGTTATTTGCGTTATGAACTCTAGTTACTAAAATTTTATCATTTAGGTTTATGGTTGGTAGCATTGATCCAGTTGGAACAGTAACATTAAAGAAAATAAGTTTGTTTATTATAAACGCTATTATAATAGCTGCTATTATAGGTAATATCCAGTCTTGAAATATCTTTTTTGCAAAATCCATGATTATCCCCTCTCAAATTTAATACATTAATATTTTATCACAATATTTATAATATATCATTATTAAAATTTCTTTATATGTAAACAGTTTATAAATTTTTAGTGTTTTTAACGTATAAAAGTAAAGCTCCTGGCATCTTATATGTCAGGGGCTTTATTTATATAATTATAATTCATTAATTATAGTATTATTTAAGTCCCATAAATCTAATGTGGCTCTATGTGAATCTGCTTACTTATATATTTCACTTAAGACTAGCAAAGTGATCCATGATTTTTGACCAAACACGTTTTGTTTCAAGGAATTCACCATAATGCTTTTGAACATTTCTATGATATTTCTCCAATTCTTCTAATACATTCATAAATTCTGGTTTCCCAAAATAATCGCAAATTTTAGGCAATGTAGCACTCAGTTGCTGCCTCATCTCTTTAATCTTTTCCTCATATTGATCTGGCTGCGTGATATAGATTAATAATGGCTTATAACGAATCCAACCTATACAGGCCTTATAAAAACGAGTAGTGATCTTTTCATTATCTGCTTTAATAAACTTAAGCCTGATTGGCAGAACACCTTCTAGAAGGTGATTGTAAGTAGAAAATCCGTCATGAAACGTGTAGCATGGAATCCGCAAAACTTTCCTTTCACTTAAGCAGGTACTTAAAAAAGTATCCTCGCCTCTAGCTCCTGGTGGATTATAAAACGGAAAAATACGACTAGGCGCTGTAAGGTTAATGCAAAGATTAGCCCCTGAAATGAATTTAGAATTGTTTATTTCCTGTACCTCTATAGCCTCATCGCTAGTCAATATATCTGTATCCGCATATGTTACCCCACCATTTTTCATAACGGTTTTCAACTTATCCCAGTTAATGATATCATTGCTGATAGCCTCAATAAAGCTTCGAAAATCCCCTTCGGTCATAGTATCATTAAATTCCATATAAGGAATAGGAGATATATATCCGCAGTGATGTCCATGAGTCATATCTGCTTCCTTTATATGCCTAAGATGTTTTGTCAGAACCTCCTGTCCGCCCCAAATTGCTGTATCGCGAGTACTGGTCACTGCCATGGGGTATTCATCATCGTCCAGAAAAACTAAATAATCCATATTATTCTTTATAGCATAATAAAGCACTGTGTTTCGCTTGGCTGCATAACCCTTACCGAAAATTAGACGAATTTCATTAATATCCACTACGTTTTCTCTAATTAGATAATCAATTTCCTCTTTTGTTTCCATACTTCCAATAAAATTACTACTATCAACTTGCTTTAGTAAGTCCGGATTTACATTAGTGAAATCCGTTGCTTTTGTTTTATTATAATTAGTATCATATGCCACAAAAAGATTTAAACTCACCCCATCATTTTCTATCAAACCGGATTCATAACAAGTATGTATGTAAGTTCTAAGCACCTTTTTAAAGCTCTTTCTTCCAGTGGCAAACCCTATTCCAACTTTAATATTTTTATCCTTCTTCATTTAACCACTCCCCTTTATGCAAAATTAATCGTAACATATAGTTACATTGTAATTATAGCACAACTAATCCATAAATTCACAAATAGGTTTCATCTGATGAAGACAAGACCTGAGAAGAACCCCATTCATAATAAGTAAAATATAAAACCTACAACACTACAATTAATGCAAATTCATTGTATGTATAAATATACCTTATTTTTTTAATAAGTACCTAATTTTTTTAATAAGTACTTCCATGTCAAAAGGTTTTACAACATAATAATCTGCTCCTAGTGATATGGCCTTTTGGATTATTTTTTCTTGAGTAACTACTGATAAAGCTATTATACGAGGCTTTGAAGCTAAATCCATTGTATTTAGTTTCTTTAGGACTCCTAAACCATCAATAATAGGCATAATCATATCAAGTACTACTAAATCAGGTCTTTTTTCTTCAATCAATTTTAATACTTCTATTCCATTATTCGCTATGCCAGTGACAACAATATCCTTTTGCCCTAATAGATAATCATTTAGCACACTACAAAATTCTTTGTTGTCATCAGCAATAATTATGTTTAGTTTTCGCTCTTCCATACTTTTAATCTCCTTTACATTAGTTTTATATCTTAATATGATATAAATCGCATAAAGGTGGAATATATCAACTCTTTAATTAAATATTAAAAAAAATAAACCCTCAAAATTGGGCTTTATCTTTGATTTTTATTATATTTATAATTTTAGAAATGCCTAAAGATACATTACAGCCTTATATATGATTCTGTTAGATAATTATATTGACTTCTATTTGTCTTAGGATAATTAGAAGATTCTTCATTACTATTTTGTTGATTAAATTCAATTAAAAATTTGTCTATTTTACGTAAGGCTACTTTTTTATATGTTATAGTATTCTGTTTATATTTTTTAACACTTTGAAGATATAATTCATATCTACTAAGATTTTCATTGTTTAATATAGCATATTTATTTAAATTATTTGAATAATACCAATCAATATATTGCTTAACATCTTTAAGATAGGCATCAATAGTATACTTTCTTTTATATTTTTCCTTCAAAAAGCATTCAAAATAATTAATAATTACATACCAATCCGACTTGCTTTGAAATGCATCTACCTCAATTATATTTCTTATATTTGTAACATTAAATTCACTAAACATTGAAAATACTCCCCCCTTTTTATATTCGAGCTCTCACGGAAACTCTTTAGAGCCCGTGATTACTCATTTTTAATATCATTAATTTTTATTAATTCCCCCATTTTTTTTGCATAAAACGCTTGACAAGTCTGT
>JBLHPD010000048.1:0-24251 GCA_047624165.1 Clostridium sp.
CACCACTTGATTTTGGAATAAATCCTGTTTCTGTAGTACCTTGAATTTGAGACATATATCCACTTATAGTTGCACTTGATAGCATTCCAAAATTTGTATAATCATTTCCTAAATCATTGAAGTTTTGGTTAGATATTAACATATTCGTTGTAGAATCAATTATTAGTCCTTCCAAAAAACAAGCTAAATTTCCCCAAATATCCTCAATTCCACAAAATTTTATTTGTTCTAAATAAGCATTTTCACTTCCATAATTCATACCTTTTACATTTGTATTACCTGTGCTTTTTAAGCTACCATTTGTATATGCGTTTCCAAAACCTAAAGCAACTTGTGAATTTCTGTTTTTAAACATTACTATAAACAAAACTTGTAGCATAGTTAATTGATAATGAGCCATTTGGTCATATCCACTACCATTTGCCTGTGCTTGTGTTCTAAATGTTGTAATGCTTTGAGTTGCAATGGGAGTTTTTCCACTTAGACTTCTTAATTTTCCATCTAAGTTAAATCCAAGATATGCAGATATATAGCAAAAGTCCTTTTCAGTAGTTCCTCTCATATGTGCTAAACATTTATAATTGTCATCAACTTTTATATCTGAATATCTAATTTTTATTATATTAGATACGTTCTCTATTTTCCAATAAATTTTAGGAAATTCTATCATTGCATCTCCATCAGCACCACTTGTTATATCACTTGCAGAGCCATCTTCTTTTTGAGCATAATTTAATTGATTTAAATAATACTGAACAACACCATTTTTAAACATACAAGGTTTAATCTGATTAAATGGAAATTTATCTTCCCATGAACCTGCATTAAAAGTGCCACCACGCCCATATGAAGGTGTAAGTCCTATTGCATCATCTGTATATGTTAATGCACTCTTAGAATCACTTGAGGTAGAAATATCTACCCCATAAATTTTAGATGTTACTATTGGAATAGTAGTTTTTTTTCTATATTTGTCTACTCCACCATGCATTTGTAATATATACTCTAAATCTAACATTATTAACTCACCACTTTCGTTATAATATAACCATCTGCATCATATGTAAATGTCCATGTTGTAGTTTTTACAATAGTAGTTCCTACTGAATCATAGTAATTTAAAATCAAAGTTTGGAAATATCCATTACCATCTTCATTAGAAAAAGTAGAATTAAGATATAGTGTAGCATCACTTCTTTTAAAGTCTACTACTGTATACACATCTCCAACTTTTACAGAACCATAAGAGGAATAATCAGATAATTTAATTGTATTAGCTAAGATATTAGCATTAATAGTACCTAAAGTTGTTTGGTCAATAGTTCCTGTTGCTCCTGTGTCACCATCAATTCCATCTATGCCGTCAGTTCCATTCGTACCATCTATGCCTCTTTCACCCTGTATTCCTTGCTCACCCTGCTCACCTTGCAATAAAATAGGTTTATTGGCTAAATCATTATAATTTATCTTTCCATCATTATCACTATCATATATGCTTTTAGACATATCTCCACTACCAGTTCCATCTATTCCATCAGCACCAATTTCTCCTGTTAAACCTGTTAAACCTGTTAAACCAATACTTCCTGTTTCCCCAATTTCTCCATCAATTCCATTAGTACCATTAGTACCATTAGTACCTGTTAATCCTATGTCACCCTTTTCTCCTGTGAGTCCAATTTCTCCTGTATCGCCTTTTTCTCCTCTAAATGGTATAGGTTCAGACCAATCTCCACTTATATCAGAATTTTTAAAGTATATATCACCAAAATCTGTAGCTAAATAAGAATAACCTTTTAATTCTAAATCAAAATCACTTCTATTAACTAAAAGACCCATTGAATTTACAGTAAAATTATCACCTTTATCACCTTTCTCACCATCAGCACCCTTTTCTCCTGTTAATCCTGTTAATCCTGTATCACCTTTTTCTCCTTCAACATTACTAACTTGTTCTATTAAATCTGTTAGTATAGGATAATCCGTAGAACTCTCTATTTCATTTCCACTTAATTCTCCTATTGTAGTGTAATTAAATTTATCTGACGTTATTCTATTACCATCTTCATAAATTGCTATAGTAGCAACTACTGCACCGACACATGCACACGCATTTAAGTCTAATTCCCATATTACTTGTCCATTTAATATAGTAGTTCCATAAACAACTTTTGTATTATCTTGTTTTCTTATTGTTACAGAAATAGTTTTATTATCTAAATTTACCCCACTAATATTAAATATAATTTTATTTCCTATATCAGATTGCGTAAATTTAATTGTTGGAAAGTCAATACCCTTTATTAAATCTACATTGACAACATAACTTTTTGTTAATAAATCCATATATAATCACTCCTCTCATATTATTTCTTTGTAGTTTTCTTATTAACTGTTTTAGTTTTCTTAGTAGCCTTAACTTTAGGTTTAACAACTACTTTATCAACTATTTTTTCAATGATAGTTGATTCTATATTTTCTTTCTCTATTTCCTCATTAATTTCTTGAGTTTCCTCAACAACATTTACAGTATTCTCTCTAGCATGTAAAATATAAATAGTATTAACATAGTTATCGTGCCATTCCTTAGAATATTTTCTTGTACCATTTTCTACCATAGATATGTAATTCCTTGATATACCTAATTCATCTGCTATTTTAGATTGTGTTAATTCATGTACTATCCTTAAATGTTTTAATTGCATATTATTTAATATAACGAATCCCTCCTAACACATATTACAATTTTAGTAAAAAAAGAGGGAGAAAGTAGGGAAAATCCCCACAATCCCCCTCTTTTTTTAGTTGTTATTTGTATTATACTATTGTCTTTCTTACTACAACTACACCTGCATCATTGATAAGTTTAACTGAATAGATGTAATCTCCTACTACATCAGAAGCGTGTAATTTGCTCTCAACTTCTTCTACAATATTGATTGCTCTTTTCTCCATATATGCTAAAGCATCTTTCTTGATTATAAGAGTAACACATTCAACTGCAACTGAATCGTAAGTGCCATGGTCGGACATAAATACAGGGATTCCTCTGAAGAACCCTATACACCCTCCTGTAACAATACCATTACCTTGTACTGTGTCTGTCCTATTAGAAACAAATTCAGTCATAGCATAGAAACTTGATGCAACTAAACTATGTACTACAATACCACTCATGTCTTCTACATCCTGTTCGTCGCCGAATAAAGCTAAAGCAGAGTTTAATTCTGTAGCAGTTATAGCATTTGCACTTGCAGTAGCTTTCTTTAATGAAGAAGTTTTAGCCTCTTCTACTAAATCACTGTCAAGTTTACGTGCAAAAACTATTGCCTGTTGTTTTGAAGCCTCTTCTACGTGATTGCCGAGCGAAGTTAGATTATCCATATCGAATATTCTGATTATTTTGTCTATCATTTTGATTTTGGCAGTAGATTCGTCTTGTTCAAGTGAAGTAATTGTACTTGCAGTTCCTTTTACTACCTCATCAGCATCTCCAATTGTTTTGAATTTTGGAAATGATACTGTATCTCCGACATTTGTGTTCATTAATTCTCCAAGATTTGTAGCTAATGTTGCAACTTTTATCTTTCCTAGAAATTTTTCTCTTACTAAAGCTGAATATACTACTGGAATTATAAGTGACATATATATTACTCCTTTTCGTGACCGTCACCTTATTGTGACTGCGTCTATTAATATTGTTTATATTATTGTTATTAGTTTTTATATAAAAAGCACCTTAGCAAAATCCTAAAGTGCTTAATCTATCATTTATTTAGTTTATTGAGATAATTTGTTATATAACTCAGCATTACTTGAGTATAATTTTGTTCTATCTGTATAATTAAGTGCTTTAAATTGTGCCTTAGTCATGCTATCATTGTTATTTTTATGAGCATTTGGAACATAAGTATTATCTAGTTTATTAGAATCGAATAGCAATTTTAATGAAGTTATTTCAGTTTCTACATTCTCAGCCTTAACTAAGTATTTAGCTAATTCTGTTGGTAAACCCTGTGCTTTCAGTAAATCTGACGTATTCATTAATTTTTCTTTACTAGCAACACTTTTTTCCTTTTCCTCAAGTGCTAACATTCTTGTTTCCATAGCTAATTCACTTTCAGATTTAACTATTGGAGATAATACTTTAATTTTATCTTCAAATTCCTTAATTTGTTTAGAGTAAGTTGTTCTCAATTTATCTGATTCAGATTGAGTGAATTTTGTAGCATCCTCTTTACTCATGAAATCTTTATAACTTTCCTTAGTAGTATTAACCTCTGTTGCTATGTGTCCTGTTAATGCCACCATTTGCTCGTCTGTTAGTCCTAATGTTGTTAAATCCATAATTATACACTCCTTCGTGAGTTTCCTATATATAGTCCCTTAATAAGTTACTATTATAAAACCCTCAATATTATTTTTTGTTATTGTTTATTTCTGAACACAATTAATAAATACGTGATTTATAAAACCTACACAAGCATATATTCAAGTATAGATTCCAAAAACACGTATTATTAATTGCTTTATTATTATCTAAAATCCTGTTTCAATTGAGACAATTTTATAGCATGAATAAATTCCACTTGTTGCATCTAATCTAATTTGACTAGCAACCATTGGATGTAAAGTTACTGTATTATTTGTACTACTTGTTATACTACACTTAGTCAAATTTGAAGATACGTAAGTAAATACTAAATCTGAAACTGCTAATCCTGTAGCATTATCAATAACAGTATAAACTTTATCTACAATTGGAGTAGCATTACTTATTGGGTTTGCTCCACTAATTGTAAATGTACGTGCAACTGCAATTATTACAGTAATTTCAATAGTAGTAGTATAAAGTACATTATCAACACTAATATAACTAACTGTTATTATAGAATTTCCCTCTGTAATTGCAGTAATTAAACCTACGTTAGATACTGTAGCAATATTATTATCAGAACTCATATATGTTAATATAGGATTAATTATTGTTGCCCCATTATCACTTATAGATGTTGTAATTTGTCCTGTGCCATTTATAGTAATATCAGTATTTGTTACAGTAGATGTTAATATAATTGTGTGCATATCAGTTATAATAATATCTTCATTATATGCCACACCTGTCGCTCTATTATCTTCAGGTATAAATATATCACTTGTTAATTTAATATTAATAATTCCTTCACCCTCTACTAACACTTCACTAACTTTATTAATTCCCTCAATTTTCCATACAGTATCATTTAATATAAATCTAACTCCCACAATCATATTTTTAACTTTAGATAATTCACAATATCCAATTTGACAACTTAATGTATTATCTTCCATT
This sequence comes from Clostridium sp., assembly GCA_047624165.1. Taxonomy (GTDB): domain Bacteria; phylum Bacillota; class Clostridia; order Clostridiales; family Clostridiaceae; genus Clostridium_AD. Next base: position 5,333 of record JBLHPD010000048.1, read on the forward strand.
ATCATATATTTATCTATATCAAGTGATATAGTTCCATTATCAATAATAGTATTCAATGAAATTGTTGTAGCTATTCCATCTGAAATAGCTTTATATCTTAAAATATTATTACATAATTGCATATCACATTCATCATAATATAGTCCTGTATTAATTACTGTATTAATTAAATATGTATTAGTTCTATTTGTTATAATATCATAATAAGTAACATAATTTCCATATTTCATAATACCTTTTGCCATTTGTATTGTTTTAATATCATTTGCAGAACCATCTTTAAATATTGCTCTATATGTAATATTATCAATAATTACATCTTTACCATATTTCTTTTTATAATTATTATAAGCATTTAAAACTGCATCATTCATATTTTATTTTTCACCTCTCTATCTAATTATTATTATTATATTATAATCACTCAATCTCTTAACGATAATTAGTAAATAACATATGAAGATTCGTATATTCTTCTTGTCCTTCTACCTCAATCGTAGCTATTTTAGTTTTAACATCATCTATTCTAGTTCTTATCCATTCTATTGCTTGAGTTGTAGAGGATATATCAGTAACATCAATTTTCCTCATTAAGTCTATGTCATTTGCAAGTGTTTCAAAAACATCTATTACAGATAATAATAATTGTCGCTGCATAGTAGATTTATCATATTCTTGGGTTGATGTTAGGGAATTTTCAGATAGAAATACTATATATTCTGTATCTGTGTAATATTCTTTATTGGATAATTCGAGTTTAAATCGTTCTAATATTGTCATTGTTTTCATCTCCTCATTGATAGGATTATTTAATTTTCAGTGCCAAATTAGGCATTCATTTATATTATATTGTATTTTTTTATATCTGCTAATTATATATTTTTATAGGTTAGAATGTAGTAATATAGTCATAGTTAAAGTTAATTAGAATTGAGTTAAGTTAATTAAATTTTAATTAGAATTGAGTTAAATATAATATTAATATAGTCAAAGTTAAAATTTACTGTGGGTAAAAATAGTGTTTACTAAACGGTATAAATAGGAAGAGGGGTAATCATATATTATTTTGTCGAACTATATATATTACTACAGTACGTCTACCATATCTATATATCATTCAGCTTATACTATATATCATTCTATTATGCTATCACATGCTCCATATAGCCTATCTAAGACACTGTATCCTAGTTGTAGTATAATTATATATCCCATTATTATATGTCCTATATACTTCTAATCTATCATATGAACTATTATATATGGTATGATTGCAACACTTGGTATACATGAGCATATAACTATAACTATAATAATATCTAATCAGCTATCACTCAAAATGATACCTAATGTGCAGTAATGCATATCTATCAAATATATCCTAACATATCCTAATTGTATGTACAAATTGTTAATAAATACACATATTATCCATGAAATTATCCATATTTTAACTTATATTTATATGTAATGTCGTGAGTAATTTACTATATCCCTATATAACGTTGGTATCACTAGGTTTATAGCACATACGACATTACGTAAAAACGTCGTGAAAGTTTCATTTCAAGACATTTTATTGTTATTATTTAATAATCATTGTTATATAGCCTAATTCTATAGTATTCCTGTATTATCATATAGTCAGGGTTATTTTGTTTAGGTTGGTATTTTGGTAATTTCTCTATGTTATAGGTAGTAATCTATATAGTAATATTCGACATAATAAGACACACATTAGGCTATTAATTTAGTAAAGTTGGCATGATTCTTGTCTGATAGAACACGTGCTAATATATATCTCATAATACTGAACATATACCCATATCATAGTTACCCTTATATAGTTGTGTCATATGCACAAACAATTTATTCTATTATCTTTCATATATCATATCATTCCCCTACTATTTACGTAACATCATGTTACCAATCACTATCATAAATATCACTATATCATCATGGACATATATGTACCCAATTATAATTAGCACATATGATAACAACTTATTATAATCTACATTATATATATTACTTTACTACATCATTACTCTCATTATCCAGCTATAACCATATCTTATATCAAACAACTATAAAAACAATTACATCTTATATGAGCTGGCAAATCATCAGCATCCTCTATATTAACTATCTCTCCATCCCTACTCATACACTCCTCACAAGAATTTACATCTAACGTACTGTTATATACTACCTTATCTATGTACATATCTTTATATCCTAACAATATACTTATATTAAATATCCTACTAATTTCATTGTCTACTAATCTATCTGTTCTACTAACACCACTCTGGAATACTTTATCAATAGTCTTATTAATAATCTCAATACTACTACCCATAACTAAATCTTTCTTAATATCTTTTTTGAACTTATTAATAAATATAGTCTTATTATCCTTATTCCTATCATATGCAGTTTTACCCTTTATCTTAGTATTAATAGAATCATTTATAGTCTTATCAAGTAATTCACCAATAGTATTCCTATCAATAGTCTTATATTTACTAACTATATCTATGCTCCCAATATAACTATCTTTATAACATTTATATAATAATGTTGCTAATATAATATTCTCCTGTTCCTTTAACTTATTTCCTATTGTAATCATATCAGTATCTAATTGTTTTAATTCCTTAGTTATTTCCTTATTCGTAATAACCAACTTATTATCACGAATATACTTTAGATATATCTTACTAATAGAATTCTTAATAATTTCTCTATTATTCTTATACATTATCATTAACTTCTTAAATTCTTTATCATTCTTATAAGATAACATCAATAAAAATAGAGCAACTAATTTTTTGTCTAATTGCTCCTTATCCTTATCCTTATTTAGTTGGGACATCTAACTCACCCTCAATTTGTGTATCAGTTGTATCAATTATATCAGTTTCCACATCATCTAAATTAAGACTATCCTCTTCTTCTTTAATCCTAAATAGTTCTTGTGCCACATCTGTGGTCAATGGAGACTTTTCTATAATAGTTCTCATGCTTATAGCACCCATATTAAATTGTTTTGTTAAATTGTCTAATAACTCTGTCATATTTTGTGGTCTACTATAATTAAATGATACACTAACATAATCATCTTCATTAAATGTAATACCTTGACTTACTAATAGTTTTTCAAATATCTCAAATCTCTGTGTTATACCTTTAACCATACATTTCTCTGATAACATTGCTAATACATCTGCTAACTGGTATAACAATTTTAATGATACTTCACTAACATTTGCTATATTTCCTCCACTTACTATACTAGGCATATGACTAACCATATTTAACTTCTGTCCTAGAGTATCTAAGTATAATTTAATAGTATTATAATCCATAGTAGCCGATACGTATTTCAAGTCGCTCCCCATCTCTAATCCTACACAATATCCTACTCCATCAGCACTTAATGAACCAACTATAGGTTGTCCAATAGATACTAATAGAGGATTTAAACTTAGTGTATATATGCTATCTCCCATCTTACTTAACAAATCTTCTATTTCGTCCAGAATTGGTCTAATATCTTTTATTAAACTTGTACCAAAATTATCATCACTATCATTAAAATTATGATAACATATTGGTAATCCACTACAATTAGGATAACTACTAGTCATATTTAATTTAACATTTGCCCCTTCATTGTTCCACTCTTGAACCTCATTCTCATAGTAAACTATATAATAATAAATCCCATTAATACACCAATGCTCTATAAATGCAACATACAAATTATCTTCTGAGAATACAGGATAACCCTCGGCACTATCTATTATCTTACTCTTTATTTTCTTACCCTCTAGGTATACATATTCATACGAATCTCCGAACTTAGCCATCTTGTCATTAAGTCTAAAATCTATATCATTATAACAACCCTTACGATATACTTTCTCAAACTCTTTAACCATATTTTCTGTTCCTGTTAAAGATAAAGGTTTACCAAGTAAGTATGTACTATGAAAGTTCAAAATCGTGCGACACTCTTGGATAACCAACTTTCTTGTTATGAATAATTCTTCTTTATATTTCATATCTGATTTTTTTAATATATTATGCACTCCATTAAGATAATTCTTATATCCTAATACATTACTTATTCTAGCAATATTATAACTTTGTTCAACTTCATCAGCAAACCAATCTATCTTGCCATTATAAACTTTATCAATATACTCATTAATATCCATATATATTTCTCCTTCCTTGGGTAAACAATTACCCTTTATATTATTTTAATTTATTAATCATTTTTACATGTAGCATTACCAATGCTATCTACATCAAATTCATATGCCTCTATTTCATCATCTGTAATACTTTCATCTATATCATTTACAAAAGAATCCATTTCAATTTCTGTATCAAATTGCTTAAATCTATTACCATATAAAACTAAATACTTTCTCATATTTCTCCTCCGATATTTATTCTCCTATTCTATTACCATTTATATTGAAACTTCTGCTTATGTGCTTGTATGCAAAGTGCTGTACTTACAACACTATCGTCATGACTTCCATTTATTGCCCCCATTTTGTTATCTTTTGCTACAAAAGTTTGCATTTCACCCAAAGTTCTTTCACTTTTAATAACCATCAATTTCTTATCAAATAATTCTAAGAAATCATTAATAATTAAACTCTTTGTCTTAGCATTAGTATCAAAACCGATTGTCATTTTTGGTCGGTTGAATTCGTCAAATGATTTATACTTCATCATATTCATATACTTGTAATCCATCCTCAATCTCTCTATAACACTTAATCCACCACTAGCTCTTTCAATACATAAGAGTGCCTTATTAAAATACCTTCCTAATTCATTAATGATTTCAGCCATTTCATAAGGTTTAATTTTATTATTATAGAATTGACCAACTTGTACCATATCATTATCATAAATCTCAATATCGTGGTAATCTTGTCCTAATCCTTCTGATAAGTCACAGCCTATTGAATACTTCATTCCAACTTTAGGTATATCCCACATAAATAAACTCTTACCATATAAATTCTTTAAGATAATAGGTAAGTCTGTAATACTTTTCTTATCAAGAGGTTTAGTTTTATTAGCTTTTATAGCCATAATTGCTTCACTAACTCGTCTATTATCAAATACACTACTACCTGTCATTAAGAAACTCTCTATATCTGTAGAAGGATATTCTTGATGAAATTCTTCAAGACTTGTCTTACTAATAGTCATTCTTCTCCAAGTTAATTGAGGATAACTAGCACCAATTTTAATTAAGTCCTTTTCTTCTTCATCTAAATCCTCTAATTCTAAATCCTTATTATATATAGCTTTATATCTTTTAACACTCTCAATATATTTTTCTTTGAATAGAGTTCCCCCATTAATCCAATTAAAAAAGAAACACTTAAAACTATTTTCCTTGTTCTTACTAGCAAAATACAAATCATGGAATAAATTAACTCCATTAGAAGTAGATTCTATTATTAATGTAGAATTACTACCCATAGCTTGTGTAATACTATTTAAGTGTTTATCTGCGTTCTTGAAGAAGGCAAATTCTGACAAGTGTACTAGGCTATATGTGCTCCCTCTCCCAATAGGAATATTTCCTGCAACATTACAAGTAATTTTTGAGCCATTTATCATTTTAATTTCTGCTCTATTATTTGCAATAGTCTTGGGTTTTATAAAGTTAGGTAAACTATTAAATTGTTGCTTCAATTTGTCGAAGATTGCGTTACAACTCTTTTGGTCATGAGATGCCAACAAACAACTACTATTAGGATATATAATACATTGTCTTATTGATAAGGCTATAGCTATACTTGACAATCCTAATTGCCTAGATTTACTTATAATATTTTCACTTGATAATCCATTAACAAAATCTTTCTGCTCCTGTGTGAGTAAAAATTTCACAGTTTTCCCACACTTATCAACAATAGTTAAAAAACTTTGTATCCATGCTATTTTATTTTCATCTTTCCATAACCATTTAATAGTGTCCATATCTTTTTTAGTCATTTTACTCATTGTTATCACCAATATTAATATTTAATCCACTAACAAAGTCACTTAATTCAGATTCAGCATCATCTTTAAAGAAATCACTAGAATTGAATCGCATAATATACTCGGCACTCTTGACATCACCTTCAAGTGCTTTGTTAAGCATTACGTTATAGACTTTAAGTAAATTCATATCTTTATTAGTTTTAGTCCACATTCTAATTGCATTTTGCACATCTGCCCTTGTTAAATGATTTTCCATTGCGTATTCAAATTCTACATTATTTAATAAATGCTTAATAGCATCATAAGATTTTTTACTTTGGTCTGTAGTACAATAAAACTTAACAAAATCATACAGTTTTCTATTAGATAAACAATCCATAATGCTATTTTTAAAATCTGTTGGATTTACTGCATTTTCATCTTTATTTCTTGCCATCAAACATCTACTCCTCTCTGTTTATATTATTTTATTTACTCTATTTGCGTTTAAAACACTCTCAATTACTTATCTAATACAATTACTCACAATCATACGTAGTTTCACTGAGAAGTGTTTTTCCTCCCCAAAGCAATGGGTTTATAGCCTATGTAATTATCTATATTATTTTATTATGCAATCCATAATGGTCTTTTACTTTCTAAATGTATCCATTTTTCTCTACCTAAAGCACTCATATATTCCTTAGATATATTATTATCTACCTCATGCTCAATTAACATTTCTAATATATCCTGTGGTTTATAGCCATTCTCTTTTAGCCAGAGTATATTTGAAATTAATTCTTCACTATATTTATTCATGGGATTAAGTTCCCCAGTATTTGCCTTTCTACGTTTATCTGTTGTACTAGCATCATGGTTAGAACTATGTCTTTTAACAGTATTATGAGAGTTACAAATGGTATCCCTGTAGATGGAAATGTATAGTTGTTCCAACACCGACATAGCTTCATCTAGTTGTTCTCTTTGTGCTATAGTGAATGTCTTATAATTATCCTTCTGTTCAGATTCATGTATCACAATAAACTCCAATACTCCTAAGTCATATAATTTTTGCATCGCTGCTTTATTTGTATCTTTATATAATCCTCTTTTAAGAAAATGCAAATGTCTTCCCATGCACGCATTGATTTCACCTGAACCTACATATACCATTTTCCCCTCTGTTGTTTGAATACCGTAAACTCCGTAAGTGTATATATCTCCTACTGTTTTCATTTTGTTTTTCATAATTATTAATCTCCTCTTGTGCTTTTGAAGTTGAAGCATAACTTATATTTTTTATTTTATAATTTCTATTGATACTATGTATTATGTATGATATACTAAAATTGGTTATTTATAATTATTTTATATTAATAAATATAAACATTTATTAGAATTTTAATACTCTGTACTGACTTCTAATTTAAAATCACTACACAGCATTAAAACCCATGTTACAGGATAGTGTTCTCTACCAAAACCTCATACATTATTCATTATTTATATCCTGCTAATTTCTTATCATTTGCTTTTATTATTTTAATTAATGATTCATTATTATCAAACATTTCTTTCAAAATCGTACTATTTAAAGATTTATAATATTTATTTCTTTTTCTAGTTTTTATAAATTCCATTCCTGTTAATACTATTCCTGTGATTAATCCACCAACTAGTCCACCTATTATAAAATGTATTATCATTCCATGTATCATTGTTTTCATCCCTCCTTAGATTAAAATAAGGTATAGAATAACTACACCCTTAACTCACATCTCTTATAGTTTTTTCGCCATAAATTAAACCTGTCCTGACTACTCTACCTACTGCTCCCCTATTAAACATTAGATTATTATAGAATCCTTCTTCTCTAACAACTTCATTATCATAACAATTTTTATCTGTACATTCATTCAATCCAAATACATCTATAAACTTATCATAATCAATTTCTTTCTGTAATTCCTTGCATAAATCACTTAATTTTAATCCTAAATTATACATTTTATCCTCAATCATTCCTAATTGGATTTCATATTTTCTAATAAAATCATTGAAATATCCTATTAATATTTTATCAGTTGTAGTTTTAAGTTCTATTTTAAATGTAGCCAAGGCTCTCTTATATGTTGTATAATCTCTATGTAATTCTTCGCATTGTTCTATGTATTCATAAGCATCGTCTATATCCATTTGTATCTTACAATTTATCTGACAAAATAATTCTAATCCCAATTCAAATGTGTTCTCTACATCAGCCACCCAAAAATAATTATCATTTTTTTCTATTTCTAATCTATGTATTAAATGATTGTTATTTAACATTAATTCTTGTAAATTTAATTCAATCATTATTTCTTCTATATCCTCTATTATTTCCATATGTCCCAGCATAAGTTCATCTGTTAAAAATTTAATATTTAGCATTAACAAACCTCCAATTCATTTTCTTCATTATGATAAATTGACATATATAAATTGCAATAATCCATATTTTTAATATACTCATTTACTTCTAATGCAGTTTCACAATCTATATGATCCCAATACCATATTCCAAGTGCATCATTGCAAAATTTTTCAACAAGTTCATTTACTCTTTTATCTGTATTAGCCCTATCTAATAAACTCCAATCATTATCAACATGCAATATTAAAACTGTTTCTAAACTATTACATGTGCAGTCCTCTATGTAATTTTTTAATTCCTCTTTTGTCCCATTCTCCCAAATATCCATAACTTTTATTAGTTCCAATTTGAGATATTTTATATCATTCTGTGTAAATTTAATCATATTTGCGTACTCCTCTCGGCTTTTAACGATTAAGCCTAACATATAATTTGTATTTATTTTTTCAAATCTATTTACATATAATATTGTTGGGTTTATAATAAAAGGTTATAATGCTTTATTATAAAAATATAGTTTAAAAGTAACTTAAATTAATAAGCTACTTTATAGGAATTTACTTTCTCATTCAATCCCATTATTTTTCTTTCTGTCTATTAGTCTTTGATTTTGGACTAACACTTAGTTTTAAATCTGTTCAGATTAAGGGGTTATGATAATATAAAAAATTACATTATTCCCCTCTCATATAGATTAATATAGAACTCAAAAATAACCCACCTTAGATTAGGTATATACCCATTCTCAATGGTGAGTTAAATTAACTTCGTGCATATTTATGTCATTTATTTGCATATTGTTTCGCTTGGTTTCTTTATTTCCTTAAATTTTACTCCGAATATTTCCACTTTTCCCTCTTCATCTCTTGCTAATGTTCCACTTATATTCGACTTTATTTTCATGCAAGATAATAATTTAACTGAATCAATTGAGTATAATACTTTTAATATATTTCTACCAACTTTTTTATACTCTTGAAATTTATCCTCTGTGCTATAAGCATCTGATAATCTTTTTATTATAGTATGAATCATTTCGGTGGTTATTTCTATTTTTGCAATTTCTATTAATGCTAATTGTCTAACATCATTAATTTGTGCAAATTTCTCTTTCCCTGTAATTATTTTATCCTTACATATTGCAGATATTTCTATTTGCATTTGAGTTGTTTTTTCTCTTATACTTTGTATTTTCTTTCTATCTGAATCTTTGGCTTTAGTTTTCATTAATAAACTTCTTAATGTGACTTGACCACTTTTACTATCTCTATCTTTTCTTGGATTTAATTCTTTATCACTCATAATTTTAACAAGGTAATCCATTCCACATTCAAACCATTCAAATTTATAATCCTTTCCTCCATCAAGATATTTAAAAAACTTTGGTCGAATATTTACTTCCTTTTTCTTACCACCTCTAATAATAAACCCTTTTCCTAAATAATTCTTTGCTCTGATTTTATTCATTTCTCTGTCTACATTCACAGGACTTAATTTTTTACACGAATCTATTATGATACAACTTAGGATATTCATTGAACTTATGTCTGTAAATAATTTTAATAATTCTTCTTCTGTTGCACCCTTAGATTTCTTTGTAAAATAAACCGAATTTAACATCTGTACTAGGTTTATGCACTCCCCCAAACGACCTTCAGCACATTTAATATCCGTATCTGATAAATCTTCAGCATTATATCCTCTATTAATTTTAGTCTTTGGTGTGAAGTCTGTGGACACTAAGAACCTCTTTATTGTCTGACCATTAACAGTAACCATATCATTCTCCTGTGCCTTACAATGGCTTGTAATGATTTTTTGATTGGTTATGAGCATTGCATCGGCATCAAAATCCATAGACGATTCCAATTCTTGAACATTCCAACCTATACTAGAAATAAATATTACATTTTTACTATCTGTTTGGAAATAGTCTTTTAATATTCCACTCTCTTGATTCTGAAAAACTGTCATATTACTCATAGTAGGCATTGGACTACGTACTCCCAAAACATCTTCAAGTGGTTCAAATTTTGCAGTAACGCATTGACCTTTACCTATTGTTGATGATATTCCATCCCATTTACCTATAGAACATAATAAGTATTCATACATACTGTTTACTACTGTGGCATATGTACCAACGACTAGAACGTGACCTTTATCAACATTTTTTATGTAATTTTGAACTACTTCATATCTGAAATTTCTACATAATGGAGTATTAATAAAATCTTCGTTGATTCTTAACATACTTAATACCATATCACTATTAGTTTTAAGACTTTCAATTTCTTCTGTTTCCTCTTCTGATAATTTTTCATTTATATCAATATCTTCAAGTCCACCATCTTTAATTATTCCTAAATGTAGTTTGAATACACTTACATCATTCTTTAATAATTTTATGTAGTCTAACGTTTCCTGTGCTAAATCCTTAGTAGAATTAAAATCTAGTCCAAGAGTGTTAATTAATTGATAATGGGTATTTACCATTTCATTAAAATTATGTTGGTCTTTTTCGTATTTGCAAATTGCCCATTCTTCAAGCATTATTTCTTTCCATTCCTCAAATGTACCATATTTTAAGAATTTAATACTACTCTTAGTGCAAATTAATTTTATTTGCTTTATATCTGTAGCAGAAGTTTGACCATTTAATTGTGAAACTTCTGTAATACTATTTTCTTTAAAGAATCCTTGTATATCTGTATTTACTCCCAAACCTTTATAAAATTTATTCCTTATCTGAAGTATAGCCTTATCCTCATAACCATTTTCAATAAATATGTCCTTAGAAAGACAGGCTTCCCCATCAAAAAGTGTATTAGTAATAGATTTCTTCTGAACTGAAGTATGTAAATCTCCATCAATTATGTTACCATCTTCATCAAGAACTTCATTAATTAATTCAGTAGCCATTACTGTATCGGTAAATGTACTAGTACCCTCTTCAATTAATAAAATATTCTCTGCCTTTAGAGAAAATGTTGAGATTATAGAACTTGTGACAAGGGAAATATAGCTCTCCAAGCTTGGTAAATCTAGTTTATCATTATCTAGGTATTTGATTCCACCCATACACCATTTAATAATTTTGTCATAATATTTTGCATTGATAAAGTTAATTTTTCCAGTCCTAGCAGAACCCGAGCTTCTCATAAATCTACAGTAGTGAGTATCTACATAATTGACTAGCATATTAAAACCTTTTGCATATAAAGAATTTCTCAATTCATTAGTATTAAGTTTATATTTATTTTCTATAGACGTGATTCGTTCTTTAATATCATTGATTTTTTCTTTCACATCTAATAATTTTATATCTATCTCTATTAATTCTTTTTCTAATTCTGTGGTTTTGGTTGGTTGTTCTGAAATTTTTCTTTCTACTGTATTAATTTTATTATTAAATTTCTTAATTTCATTCCTACTTAATTTTATTTCATCAATATCCTCTTCATCTAATAATAATTGTTTATCCTGTTCTATTTCTAAACCTAATTTTAAATTAATTAAGTCATATTTATTTTTTGGTATGTTATTATGTAATCTTTCAATTTTACCAACAATTCCATTTTTATCTTTATTTATATTATTTTTTTCACTTTTTAAAACATCTAATACAATTAGCATACTATTATATTGTTCATCTTTCTCATCTTCCAATATAATACTATTATCTATTCCATAATTAAATTTAACTGTTATAATGTCATTACTATAATATCTTTTTGTATTTTTATTAAGTCTTATAATTTTCTTGTTCATTTCCTCTAAATGTATACTCAATAGCGAATAATCTAGGCTACCCTTATACTTTCTAAGTATTCTACACCCATTCTCCCTGAGTAAGTCTACATTCTTCTTGCTTGTCCCATCTATGATTGCACACTTATTGCTTATTACATCTTTAGCTTCTATTGATATTATTTGTACATTTTTATTCATTATTATTAAAAACCTCCCAACATTTGATTTATGGTACTTTTGATATTTATTAATTAGGATTTATCATATGTAATTAGTTTAATTTTTCCCTGTTATTTATTTCGGTTAATTTATCCAATAATTCCTGAGTTTCTTGAAAGCAAAATACTGTTAACCATTTTTTGAGCCTATTAGGTTCTGTATACATCATATTAAAATCACATACCATTAATTCAATTGCTATTGATTTCTTGAATATTTTCTTTGTCATTATATTTCACTCCTTCGATATATTATTTGATTATTATTTTGATATTGAATTTTTTTTCATATATAAATTTCTAGTAGATTAAAATAAATTACACTTCTTATTATATACTCTCTACGACTATATGTCAAGGTATACCTATACTTATTTTTATGTGCTGTTAACTATTGATATGACTATGTTTAATACACTTTAAGAACCTCTTCAACAAAATAAATATTAAATATAATATGATAACAAATTTCGTGTGACAACACGTAAATTTTTCCTCTTTGGTCTTTTAATACTGTATTATTATAACCACTTAAAAAATTACATATCTGCGTAGCAAAGGCATAGTTTTTGCAAAAAACTGTGACTATATTTGTATTAAATTATATTATATTTAGAGTTGCACTCCTTGTGTCCAAAAAGACGGACAAAAGTAGCACTGGTTTTTTCCTTAAAAGAGTGGAAAAAGACACTCAACATTTACTATATCTTTCTTTATTAGATTAATTTTATATTTAGGGGTGATACTTCCTTATTATATACTATAAGGTTTCGTCACCCCTATTAAATATTTAGAGTAATAATATACTCTACCCTCTTTAGTATTATTTAATTTACCTAACATAATTTTAATATCTTTCTTCTTTTTTAAATCTTTCCATTGATTATCACTAACATTACACTGACTTTTTAAATCTGTAACACTTATTTTTTCACCGTTCCAGTTTTTACTCCATTCTATGAATTTTTGTGGTGCTGTCATATTACCATCCTTAGTTGTAAAGCCTTCAATTTTACTTTCAGCAAAACATTCTAACCCATCATAATCGACATTTACATTACAATTAGGGAATATTTGTTCTATCATTCTAACTAAAACCATATCACATTGGAAACATTCTATTGTGATATCATCATTGCAATCATATTTTCTTAGAGCAGTTCTGAATACTTCTTGAACAAAATCAACTAACATACAATAATTTTTATACAATTTTAATTTACTATTACTCTCAATTATGTAATTTATAATATTCTTTGATGTTTCTATGTTAGCACAATCTTTAAATAATTTATCTAAACTTTCTTCATCATTTGAATTACATAAATATCTTATTAAATATTCATAGTCAGGCAATACATTCCATCCAAAATTAACCATCTGTGTACAATCTCTAGCCACATTAGAACCTTTTGTATTGCCATAATAAGGTAACTTAATATCTGAAAATGTAACTATATTAGGTCGTTTTGCTCCAAAAGTTTTAGCATCTTTGGGTAAATTAACAGTTAATGTTTTATTATGTTTCCTAATTTCTGCTAATATGAGTGAAGCCTGTTTTTTGTGGGTGACAACATAGGTATCTTCTTTTTTAATAGCATCTAAGAACTTGGCACAACCTTTTTCCAAGTGATTCTTAGCATTAAAGTTAGTTTTAGTTAATTTAGTACCCATATGTACATTAACAGTCATATTCTCAAATGTTCTTAAATTCTCAATATCTAAAAATCTAATAATACTTTCATCTGAATAGTCTGGGTCAATCAATGCAGTACCATCATATATAACTGTTTTGAAGTTTTCACTATGTATGTTTTTCATACCAATGGTTTCAATCCATGAACCTCTTTTATTTGCATTAATAAATAAACCACCTTTAGTTAAAACAGTATGTATATGTTCTAATTCTCTTTTAAATTTGTTTTTACCCATGTAATTCTCCCATAATGTAGTAAATTCAATATCTGTTAATAGTATTGGAGTATTATTAATATTACTAACTATTATTCTTTCACTTTTACTAAAATCAGTAAATTTCCCATTTATATTACTTCTTATTTTTTCCCATTTGTCTATTAAAATTTGCTTATCTGTGGGAGTTTTTTTATCTTTTGAATCATCTATTTTGTCAAGTGCATTTCTGATTTCTCCCAATACTTCAATATTAACTTTAAAGTTATTCCTCATAGTAGGCTTTTCATCTATTATTCTTAAAGTTCTGCGTTGCCTATTCTTAGATTTATCGGTATATGTGCTATAAAAATTAATTCCCTCACCACAGGTTTCCAAACGTGCATTTGTCATAAGTAATATAGGTGAACCAAATTGGTCAAACTTCTGATTACATATTTTACATTTTCCATAGTTGGGACATCTTTCAGAAGTACACATTCCATATTCATAAACTTTTGCATCTCTATTCAAGCATACTCCACGTTCATAACTATCTTCTTTCCAACCTTCCATAACATATGTATAGGGAGTATTTTCACTTTTATTTTTTAATGAATTGTTTATGTAATATCCTACTGTTTCAATTAAATCATTGTGTAGTTCATAAAGTTGGTCAATTTTATCTGTTACAATTATAATACCATCTTCAAATATTCCTTCTTTATAAGCTAAACATATTACTTCTAAGAATACTTGATTAATTGTTGATTTCCCAAAACCGCAGGGAGCAGGAATAGTTGGTAATAATTCCTGCTTTTTTAATTCCCCTAATAATATTTTTGATGTTTCTCTAGCAAAATTAATTTGTGGTTCTGTAGCAGTTAATCCTCTTTCAGTAAATAAGTTTATATATCTTGTAACCACACTCTCTACCATTTCATTATTATAATTTTCAACTAAATCTTCACTAGTAAATACAAACTTTGTTAAACTTGTTTTTAAATCTACCATTTCAGCCTTGTTATATGTTATATTTTTTCCATCAGTATATTTTGCGTATTCTTCTGCATATTTTACTTTATCTATTAAATATATTTCTCTCATTATTACATCAAACTCCTCTATCTTATATTATTTTAGTTTTTATAAAAATTACATAATGCCATGAATAATTTGTTATTTTTTGTATATTTATATGTTCTAATTCCTGTTTTGTCATGTTGAAATGAAGGTTCAATTCCCATTTTTAATAGATAATCATACTCATATAGATATTGTGTTGAATATTCTTTATCATACTTAATTTTATTTTCCATATTATAATGCACACTCCTTAGATTGATTTTTATATAATTCTATTAATAGGAGGGAGAACATTACTCCCCTACAACTTTATTTTATTTGTTTTTGTATTCCATAGCCTAATCCTTTATTTAGAGAACTATGTTGGGGAACGGGAATACTATTTCCATTGATTTCATTTCTATAAATCAAATGTGAACCATTTTGCCTAATAGCAGCGTAACCATTTTCTAATAGAAAATCATTCATTACATCACAATCAATGATTTTCTTGATTTTTTGCTTAGCAATTTCCTCAATATTAATAACTTTAGGATTCTTTAATAAATTATATGTATCTACTTTTGCATCCATTAATTCTTGGAGAGGTATTAGTATTTGATTTATTGCAAACTTATACATTTCTACAGTGTTGGAAACACTTTCATCTATGATATATGTAATTCTATCTATAAATTTTTTATATTGTAACTTTAAATTATTTGTTGTTTTGGTATAACGGAACATTTCACTTGCCCCAATTATAATACCTAATTCATCTGTTTTAGGTTTCGTAAACTGTACAATTTCTTTCATTAATTCATCTGTAAATTGTCCTTCTCTCATGAAATATTTTTCTGTTTCTAATTGTGTAGTATTTAATTTCATAAATCTTTCCTCGTACTCTGCCATATGTAATTCATAAGTCTCTAAGTCAATCATTTTTGCTAGAGTTTCTTCTAATTCTGTACTTAAATTTTGTATTAAATTATACTTTTCTTGACCTTTTTTATCTGAAAACTCTGCTAAAATATCTGCAATATCCGTCATAAAATAATTTTCCACCTCGATTTCCTTCTTTTTAAAATCTCTCATTAATCTAATTTCATTACTATTCATATTAATAAAACCTCCTCATTCCCACTATGGGGAATTTATTTTAATCCTTTTAAAATTCTACTCATTTCTTCTAACATTAATTTTTGTTCTTTTATATGCTCTGCTTGTATATCTAAATTATTTAATAGTTGTTGTTCTAATTCCTTAATTTCATCTAACATTTTGTTAACCTCCTCATTCCCATACTTATGGGATTTTAAATACCCCAATTTTTCTTTAAATTATTAATAATTTGCATTTCTGTACCATCTCCACCGATTTTGTCGGGATGAAAATTTAATGCTAGAGTTTTATAAAATTTCTTATATGTAGGTTTTTCTTCTTCTTTAATAGTAGTAGTTCCTAACATTCCACCGAAATCATAACTTTTATAACTATCATATTTTGCTGATTCTCTCTTTAAATAATCCATATATTGTTTACTATTATCACTATATTTTTTATAATCTTTAATTCTACAGTTTTCATCATAAATATCTTCAAATTTATATGTAGTATAGTTGCTATATTGTGTATTAAATTCATTTTTCTTTTCTTCATACTGTTTTCTTTTAGCACGTTCAGCACTTTCAATTATGTTTCTTTTTTCCTCTCTCTTATAATATCCAACATACTGTTTAAACCATTTCATGTATAATCCCTCTAATTCTATATGTTCTAATTTTTCCAAACCTTTTATATTATTTAATAAATCTTCTTTTGCATTATCTTCTAGTGGATTCCAGTTCTCTCCCAATAAATAATGTCCTAATAATTTTTTATTCTTATAAACGCACAAACTTAAATATCCATCTCCATCATATCCACCTAGAATTATTAATTCTTTTTTCTCTACTTTATAACTTTTCACACAATCCTCTTTAAATTCGTTATCTTCCCAACCTGTAAAATCTGTTACATCTTCATACTCAAAATCTTCTATAGATAATACATTTAAATATTTAGAGTTATCTTTTCCAAAATGAAAATAATCGTTATATACTTTATTAAGATATTTCTCTTTAAGAGTTCCATCTAGTAATTCTTTATAATTAATTTCTAAATCTATGTTGTATTCTCTTACTGTTTCTATTAACTCCTGCTCTGTAATTACATCTGTGGCATATAGTTGTGCTAATACTCCACCTCTATCATCACAATTTATATCTTCCCAAGAATTACAATTTATGCTGAAACTTCCTGTTCTAATTTTTATTTCTTCTATTAAATCATCAGCTTTTTGTAATACTTTTACTGTGTCTACTGTTTGAGCGTTCGGTTTAAACAGTACGTCATTTTTAGTAATTTCATGCAAGGAGTTTACATCAGTTTCTACTTCTACTACTGCTACTTCTATGTTGTCCTCTGTAGAGATAGCTTCTACTACTTCTACCTTTGCAATTTTAGCTTTCTTAATAGCTTTCTTATTATCCTTAATAATTTTAATAGATTTTGTTAATTCTCTACAACTCATTTCTTCTACATTATTATCTAAGATAAATTGTTCTCTTTCTATAGATGGTAGGTCTATAAGTTTATATAATTTATCACTTCCCAAATACGAATACGTCTTCGTATTGCTATATTCCTTAGAAATCTTCATGAATTTTTGTGCAGTTCTTGCAGTAAAATCAACTTTTTCTTCTAACCAATGTAGCCATTCTCCTCTACCACAATTTTCTTTTGCTTGTAGAAGTTTAAGTCCTAGCAATATTGTATTATCTATCATATTATTTTTTAACTCTAATATTTCAACTGTTAATTTCTCTAAATCTGTTTGGTCGCATTTAAATATCATATTTTCCATATTTGATAATCTCCTTTTTGATTTTATTTTGATTGTAATTAACTAGCTTATAGCTTAATAGTGCGTTAACCGAAAATAAAAGTACGTTTTTATTGACTATAACTATAAAAAATGTTAAACTAGTATTAATTAGTTTTATAAAGCACTTTCGACCTTATCATAATTATTTTAGTTAATTATGAATAAAGTTTATTTGAGTTGGATAAAATGTATATATGTAATAAAATCGAATATAAATAATGGTAATGTCAAGTTTGGGTTTGGCTTATTTTGCGTTATGATATTATTGAACAATCATTCTACCTTGAAGCCATATTTCTAATTTGTCTAGTACAGATTTATACATTGCTCCCTCAAACTTTTGATTTAACATTTGACTTATTAAACTTCGGTTTACTCCTGAAGCCATTGATATTTTTGAATTTGGTGTGTAATATTTCTCCTGTATTTTTAATATTTCATTTCTAATTTGTTCTTCACTCATTAATAATCATCTCCTATAATTTATTTATTCTGATTCTAATTCAAACGTTCAAGTTAGTAAAAAAAATATACACTACTCCATATATATAACAAGTAGTAAACCGTCTGTAAAACCTTATGTGTATTCACTTTAATGCCATTTATCATAAATATAATTTAATCCTAAATGTGGAAATA
>JBLHPD010000049.1:0-24021 GCA_047624165.1 Clostridium sp.
CAAGCTCATTACATACTTTTTAGTCTTACGACTAAAATATTACTTTACTAAAGTAATTAACTGGTTAAAATAAAATATTATTTCATTTCTTTACCTATTTCTCTGTTTAATTTTCAAAGACCAATTTACTAAGTCATCATGTGACGACTTCTACTATTTTACTATTAAACTTACAAGTTGTCAACAAGTTTTAGAATGTTTTTTAATAACTCCCGCAAAACTTAATAACTTAATTTTCGTATGTCGTTACTTGTCATCAGCGACATATAGTATTCTATCATAGAATATCTCTCATATAGTTTAGTCTAAACTAATTAAAATAAACTAGGTGGCCTATTCTTGGATTTTTAAACTTTTTCTCTACATACCTTATATTGATACACCAGGACAGTTATTTATCAAATTAACACTACCACTTAATAAATGCTGCATATAATAATTTTAGTTTTTACCATATACTCTAAGTATTATCCTTAATAGCCCACAAATATACTATTACTAAATATTTTATTTATAAAGGACAAAAAATATGAGGCACATTCAAATAAATAAACTAGCGTACTGCCAGTTATTCATTTGAATATGCCTCCCTCTATTTTAAATTTGTTATTAATATAAACAATCATCACTAAAATGCTTTTACATTAGCTTATCAAAAATCATTAAAAATATTACCCCTGGTACTCCGAAAAACCCCGCAATAAGTGATCTTGCAGCATTTATTGGCATAGTTACTCCCACATACTGTCCTAAAAAGTTAACAATTAGTAAAAGTAAGACACCAAACGCTCCATTCAATATTAATTTACCTAATATTTTTAGTGGCCAAGAAAATAGCTTGACCACAATTAGCATAGCAACTATAGCAACCAAAAAATATAATACAACCTCCATATATAAATCCCCCTACTTTAATCTTAGATTTTAACTTCTTAAATCATTATGTTCTATTAATAATATATTTCACATTTTTTCAATATATTATCAATTCCATTAAATATATATTTTTATCGATTTATAGCATCAAGCTCTTCTATCATATAACTCGCATCAATAGTTACTCCTATTCTTCTAGCTTCTAATAAAAAATATATATATTTAGCTTTAGCTTGATTTTCTCTATATATTGCATAATCTACAAGCCTAGGATCATCCGCTGCCCCAAAGTAATTTTTTGCACTTTCCCACTCGAGTTTAGCTTCTTCTAATTGCATAATAATATCCTTTTGTTCCTCGGTATATTTTATAGTTAAAAATAATATTTCAATTATTTTTTTTCTATTCATAAAAAAACCTCCCATTTTATATCTTTCCTAAATTCTTGACATAAAACAGGAGTAATATTCTATATTTCTTTTCTTCCTTCTAAAGCTTTAGAAAGTGTTACTTCATCTATATATTCTAAATCTCCACCCACCGGGATGCCGTGCGCTATTCTTGTGACTTTTGCGCCTAAAGGTTTCAATATTTTAGATATATACATAGCTGTAGCTTCTCCCTCTATGTTAGGATTAGTTGCTACTATTACTTCACTAACTTCCCCGTTAATCCTTCTTATAAGTTCTCTTAATTTTATATCTTCAGGTCCTCTTCCTGCCATCGGAGATATTGTTCCATGAAGAACATGATAAACCCCATTAAACTCTCTTACTTTTTCCATGGTCATAATATCCTTTGGGCTTTCAATTACACATATAATACTCTTATCGCGATTTGGGTTAGAACAAATTGAGCAAGGGTCTGTATCTGTAAAGCTTCCGCATATAGAACAATATTTTATAGTCCCTCTAGCTTGAACCAGAGCTCCCGCAAACTCTTCCACTTCTTCCTTTGGAAGATTTAGCACAAATAGTGCTAACCTCTGAGCTGTTTTTTTGCCTATACCGGGTAGTTTAGCAAATTCTTCTATAAGTTTTTCTATTGCTACTGGATAAAAATCCAATCTAGTCACCTCATAACAATCTAGTTTTTATACTACTGTTTATTAAAACATTCCTGGCATATTCATTCCGCCTGTTAATTTACCCATTTCGTTACTTGTTTCATCTTCTGCTTTCTTTAGCGCTTCGTTACACGCACTCATAATTAAATCTTCAAGCATTTCAACATCATCTGTATCAACTACTTCAGGCTTTATCTTTACTTCAATAAGTTGTCTCTTTCCATTAGCTATCACAGTTACTGCTCCACCACCAACAGATGCTTCATATTTCTTGTCTCCTAAATCCTTTTGCATCTCTTCCATTTCCTTTTGAAATTTTTGAGCTTGCTTCATTAAACTATTCATATTTCCACCCATACCTGGAAATCCACCTTTTGCCATAATAGTTACCTCCTATTTATTCTTTGTTTTTTTTAATATTATTATATTTATCTCCTTTAGATTCATAACAAGTAGAATTTAATTTCAGTATTTACAATCTAAAAGGATATATAATGCTAATCAATTATAACTTTTCTTTATTATTATATACTAATACCTATAATAATTTCCAGTAAAATAAACTTTCTTTTAAGTAATCTGCATTTATTAGTCTATTATCGTAGTCCTATTCATCTAGTATTTCCACAAGGTCTTCTCCAAATGTCTCTATTAATATATCTTCAGGTAATTTAGCCCGTTTTTCCTCAGTTTCTATAGTATATTTTATTTTCACCGGTTCTTTTAGTGATTCAGAAAATATTTCTTCTATTAAGTTTCTATTCTCCTCTTTCTCAAGTCTAATTTTATTAAATGCGTATTGCTTTTCGTAACCTATCTCTATTATACCTCCACTGCAGGACACAATCTCCCCTGTCAATAAAGAAGCATATATAACCATATGGCGTCTAGCTTTAAACATATCTAAAATATCTTTAAAAGACTTTTTCACAATATCTACCGTTAATTTGGAATCAGCATTATGCTCTTGTATTGGTCTTATTTCTGTTTTTTTCTTTGGCTTTTTTTCTGTTTTTGAATCATTCTTTTCAGAAATCCTAGGTGTTATACTTTCACATGCTACCGTTATCTTTCCTTGCTTTATAATTTCTTCTAATTTGTTTATTCTAGATAATAACACTTCTTTTGAAGTATCATATTCAATTTTGCACATTTTAATAACTGCAAGCTCCAAATAAATTCTATTTTGCTTACTCCATTTAGCTTTCTCTTCTGCTTCTTGAAGTATCTTTATATTCCTCATAATTTCTTCTACTCTAATCTTAGATGCTTGCTTTTTTAAAATATCGATATTCTCCCTTGACATATCTAAAATATCTTCTACATGTTCACTTACTTTAGCCATCAAAAGATTTCTCATATGAGTAGTCATATCTTTTATAAATACATATATATCTTTACCACTAGAAACTATTTCATTTATACCCTTTATTGCACCTTCAATATTTCGATCTATTACACTATCTGAAAGTTTTGTAAGACTCTCAGATGTTACAAGACCTAACATATCTATAACATTATCATATTCTATCGCACCATCATTCATTGATATAGCTTGATCTAAAATACTTAAAGCATCTCTCATAGCTCCATCAGAAATTCTTGATATTAATTTTAAACTATTATCATCTACAGAAATTCCCTGCTCCGTAACTATTTTTCGAAGCCTTTCAAATATTTCTGCACTTTTTATTCTTTTAAAATCGAATCTTTGACATCTAGATAGTATAGTTATTGGAAGTTTTTGAGGATCAGTTGTGGCTAATATAAATACTATGTGACTCGGTGGTTCCTCTAGTGTTTTTAAGAAAGCATTAACTGCTCCTATTGATAACATATGTACCTCATCTATAATATAGACTTTATATCTAGCTTCCTGTGGTGGATATGCAACATCTTCGATTATATCTCGGATATTATCTACCCCATTATGTGATGCTGCATCTAGCTCAGTAACATCTATTGCTGTTCCTGAATTTATCTTCTTACACATTTCACATTCATTGCATGGCTCTCCATTATCAGAATTCAGACAATTAACTGCTTTAGCTAATATCTTAGCTGTTGAAGTTTTCCCTGTTCCCCTTGTACCACATAAGAGATATGCGTGAGCTATTCGCTGGCTATTTATTTGGTTTTTTAAAGTTATAGTCACATGTTCTTGCCCTACTACATCTTGAAAAGTTTTTGGTCTCCATTCTCTATATAAAGCCGTATATGCCATAAATTTCACCTCTTTTAAATAATATTTTTTATCGCAAAGCCTTATTGTTTAGCAACCTTAATCATTAAAATTCGTATTTACTTCTTAAAATAAGTATATCATTTAAATCAAATAATAAGTTTATATTTATAAAAAAAACAAAATCATAAACTATTATAACTTTTTATATATTTACCAATTAATTGTAATTCAATTTATTGTAATTGTTATCCAACAAATGAAAAAGTATATCAAGAAAATTGTTTCTAACGCCTAATGTTTGAAAGTTCAGCTCTCCAATAACTGTTTGTCTTAATAAGACACAACTGTCCAAACAAATCCGGAAGGCCCTTACTCTTTACAAAAAAGCTTGCTACCTCTCTTTTGCCTATCCAGTTTGCCTGTTTCGTACCGCTAAGGCTTGACGCGGAATACCATATCCACAATGTCTATGTGGTATATCCTGTATATCCACATTCATTTTCACAAATTACGCCGTTAAATAAAAAAAAGACACCTAATAGGCATCTTATAATTCTTATGTAGACCGTACACCTCGCTTCGATATATAAACTATGCGCGTTACCTATACAGTTAACTCAAATCAGGTTGATCCACGGCACATGAAAGGTTTCACTTACCGCTGCTTCCTTCCGGACCTCACGGGGTTCATGAATTTCCATTGCGTGGGGCCCAATTATCAACGCCACTTATATAGGTCAGACCACACAGCTTATAACCTCGGCGAGGAATTCACCCCTGCTGTAGCGGATTGCAGGTTACAGGGCACCGCTAACTCCCCGGCTAGTACGGAAATATAAACTGGCGGAAAAAGAGGGATTCGAACCCTCGGTAGAGTTTCCCCTACACACGCTTTCCAGGCATGCTCCTTAAACCACTCGGACATTTCTCCATAAAGTACTTTAATATTTGCATCCACTTATTTAGTGCGACATACATAAGTATACTATTAATAAATAGTAATTTCAATAGTTATTTACTAAAATATTTTTGAAACTTCTTCATAATATAGATATTATGCTCTATTCTTGAATTTAGTTGTTTATAAACATACTTTATTAATTATTGTTATAGCTTATGAGTTAAGATATGAATTAGTAATCTAAATCTCTTTTCTTATAATTCATCACAAGGAATGTAATCCATAAAGCAATTCCTGCGAGACTTATTAGTTGTGCTACTCTTACATCTCCAAACATTAAACTATCAGTTCTGAGTCCCTCTATAAAGAATCTTCCTATAGAATATAATCCTATATAACTAAAGAACACTGTCCCTGCATTATATGTTTTTGTTAATAAATAAACCAGTAATAAACATACTATAACATTCCATATTGATTCATAGAGAAAAGTTGGATGATAATATACTCCGTCAATAAACATTCCCTTTTGTATAAAATCCGGAAATATGCTTATAAACCCCTTCGTAACTGGTCCACCATGAGCTTCACTGTTAAAGAAATTTCCCCATCTCCCTATAGCCTGACCAATAATTATAGATGGTGCTGCCACATCAGCAAATTTTAAAAGACTCTCTTTTTTATACCTTGTATAAAGTAATGCTGCTATCATACCAAATATAACTCCACCATGTATAGCAAGCCCACCTTGACGAATGTTGAACACTTGCATTAGATTATCCTTATATTGATCAAATTCAAATATTACATAATAAGCTCTAGCTCCAATAATAGCTATAGGAAAAGATATTAATATAATATTTAAAAGCTCATCGTAATCAACACCTTTTAATTTTGCAGTAAAACTAGCTAATATAATTCCAACCATCATTCCTGTTGCAATAAAAATGCCGTACCATTTAATGTCTAATCCAAATATATTAAATGCTGTTGGGTCCATAATTAACCTCTCCTTTTGTATTACTATTTTGTCATTTATTCGTAAATTTAATACTTCATATAATTAAAAGAATCAAGTTTTTAATTTAAACTTGATTCTTTATTATTATTATAGTAATTGTGTACGATTTTGATAAAAAAGTAAAGAAAAATATTTAAAATTTATTTCTCATTGTATACTTAGTATGCAATAACTTATGGCTTAAATGACCATTAGGTTTTCCTAAAAATTCCTCATATATTTTGATTATATGTGGATTTTTATGTGATTTTCTAATAGGTAGAACTTTATCTTCATCATATATAGCTTTTGCCCTTTCATAAATAATATTAATCTTTTCTTTCATTCTAGAATCAACTATTGGTTGACCTCCACCGTTTACACATCCACCAGGGCATGCCATAGCTTCAATAAAATCATAATGTTTTTCGCCACTTTTAACTAAACCCATTAATTTTCTAGCATTACCTAATCCATGAGTCACAGCTGCAGTTATATTTCTTCCATCTGGTAATTCTATGGTTACTTCTTTTATTCCCTCCTGTCCCCTTACAACTGAATATTCTATTTCTTCTAGTTCTTTTCCAGCTAAGAGTTCAAATACAGTTCTTAAAGCAGCTTCTGTAACTCCTCCAGTTGATCCAAAAATTACTGAGGCCCCAGTTGATTTTCCAAAAGGATCATCAAACTCTTCATCCTTTAGATTAACAAAATCTATACCTGCCTCTTTTATCATTTGAGCCAGCTCTCTTGTAGTTAAAACATAATCTACATCCAACATACCCTCATTCGATAGCTCTTCTCTTTCGCCTTCAAACTTCTTTCCAACACAAGGCATAATTGAAACAACAACAATATTCTTAGCATCGACACCAATTTTTTCTGCAAAATAACTTTTAATTAAAGCTCCTTCCATTTCACTAGGTGATTTGCAAGTGGATAAATTAGAAATCATATCAGGAAAATTATGCTCAACGAATTTTACCCATCCAGGACAGCAGGATGTCATTAGTGGAAGGTTTTCTCCACTACCTAATCTATTTAATAACTCAGTTCCCTCTTCCATAATAGTAAGGTCAGCAGCAAAGTCAGTATCAAACACTTTTTCAAATCCTAATTTCCTTAAGGCCGAAGCCATTTTGCCATTAACGCGACTTCCAATTGCCATACCGAATTCTTCACCTATTGCTACTCTTACCGCAGGTGCTGTCTGAACTACCACATACTTATTTGGATTTTCTATAGCCTTCCAAACAGGCTTTATACTGTCCTTTTCATGTAATGCCCCTACTGGGCACGCTAAAATACACTGACCGCAATTTATACATACTGAGTCTTTTAATGGTCTCTCGTATATAGTAGTAACCTTAGTTTCAAATCCTCTGCCTCCAAAATTTATTGCATGGACACTTTGAACATTTCCGCAAGTTGAAATACATCTTCCACAAAGAATACATTTTTCAGGATCTCTCACGACTGAGCTTGAAGAATCATCCTTAATCCCACAGCTTTTCTCGCCACTATATCTAATATCTCTGATATTTAGATCCTTTGCTATGGTCTGTAATTCACAATTTTCACTCCTTATACAAGTAGTACATTCTCTTTTATGATTAGATAATAACAGCTCAACTACCATTTTTCTTGCTTCACGCACGTCGGCAGTATTGGTTTTTATATCCATTTCATTTTCAGCTGGGAGCGTACAAGATGCCAATAATTTTTGCCCTACTTGTACCACACACATTCTACAACTAGCTACCTCATTGATTTCTTTTAAAAAACATAATGTAGGTATTTTGACTCCAATTAATTTTGATGCCTCAAGGACTGTAGTTCCTTTAGGAACTTCTATTTTTATTCCATCTATAATTAAGTTTACCATTTCCATTTTATTCACCTCCCAAAATAATTATTATATTTTAACAATAGCTTTAAATCTACATATGTGTATACACATTCCACACTTAAGGCATAAATCTTGGTCAATTACATGAACTTCTTGCAGCTTGCCACTAATAGCACCTACATTACAATTACGTGTACATAACCCACAACCTTTGCACTTATCCTCTAAAATAACATATTGAACAAGAGCCCTACAAACTTTAGCTGGGCATTTCTTATCTCTCACATGAGCAATATATTCATCTCTAAATTGTTTTATAGTGGAAATCACTGGATTAGGCGCAGTCTGACCAAGCCCACATAGTGCGACTTTTTTTATTCCCATAGCTAAATGTTCAAGTTTATCTATATCCTCCATTTCCCCATTTCCCTTTGTGATCTTTTCAAGCATTTCAAGTAATCTTTTAGTTCCAATTCTACATGGGGTACA
Source organism: Clostridium sp. (assembly GCA_047624165.1). Classification (GTDB taxonomy): domain Bacteria; phylum Bacillota; class Clostridia; order Clostridiales; family Clostridiaceae; genus Clostridium_AD. Next base: position 8,367 of record JBLHPD010000049.1, read on the forward strand.
TTTACCACAAGACTCATCTTTTGTAAAATCAAGGAAAAATCTAGCTACATCCACCATACAATTATCTTCATCTAGAACTATCATTCCTCCAGATCCCATCATGGAGCCAAGGGCAGTTAAGGTATCATATTCAATCGGAGTATCTAGATCTTTTTCTGAAATACATCCGCCTGAAGGTCCTCCTGTTTGAACAGCCTTAAATTTCTTCGCATTTGGTATTCCTCCACCTATTTCAAAAATAGTCTCCCTAAGTGTTGTCCCCATAGGGATTTCTATAAGGCCAGTATTGGTGATTTTGCCTCCCAAAGCAAAAACCTTTGTACCTGAGCTTTTCTCTGTACCAATTCCTCTAAACCAATCTGCTCCTTTTAAAATAATAGGAACTATACTCGCAAAAGTCTCAACATTATTTATAATTGTAGGCTTACCCCAAAGTCCACTTACAGCTGGAAATGGTGGTTTGGGCATAGGCATACCACGTTTACCCTCAATTGACTGCATAAGAGCAGTTTCTTCTCCGCATACAAAAGCACCAGCTCCAAGCCTTAATTCTATATCAAAATTAAAGCCTGTCCCCAAAATGTTTTCACCCAATAATCCATATTCTCTAGACTGATTAATCGCTATTTGGAGTCTTTCAACCGCTAGTGGATATTCCGCTCTAACATATATAAACCCTTTACTTGATCCTATAGCGTACCCGCCTATAGTCATAGCTTCGAGAACCGAATGTGGATCTCCCTCAAGAACTGATCTATCCATAAAAGCACCTGGGTCACCCTCATCCGCATTACAAATTATATATTTTTCATCCCTCTCTTGCTTAGCTGCAAATTGCCATTTCATACCTGTAGAAAAACCTCCGCCGCCTCTTCCTCTGAGCCCTGACTTCTTAATATCTGCAATAACTTCAACTGGTGACATAGTCGTAAGTACCTTTTCTAAGGCCCTGTACCCATCTAAAGTTATATATTCATCAATATTCTCTGGATCTATAATCCCGCAATTTCGAAGTGCTATTCTTAATTGTTTTTTAAAGAAATCTAATTTACTAAGATTCCTTACATTTCCTTCTCCCTCGGAAACTTTATATTCAAGTCGTTCTAGCACTACATTATGAATAAAATGCGATTCTACGAGCTCTGCAATATCTTCAGTTTTTACTTTATTATACAAAACTCCCTCTGGATAAATCACTACAACAGGTCCCAATTCACAAAGTCCCAAGCAATCCGTTTTTAGCACTTCAATTTCATGGTTTAATTTATGCTTTCTTATTTCTGACTTTAAAGTTCTATAAAGATCTACTGATTCTGGAGAAATACATCCTTTTCCTCCACAAACAAGTATCTGAGAGTGATAAACTTCCATTAAAATCCCTCCTTCTATTCCTTTCGGGCAGATAATAATTATTAATCGTTATCTAGGGTATAATCATTAAGAATTTTCCCTTGAATTACATGCATTGTATATTCATTTCTAACTGATCCAACTAATACATGACTAGCTACAACTCTTCTCGCTTTATATGGTGACATCTTAACATAAGTTACTTTTTCTTCTCCTGGTCTTATAATTTCTACAATAGGTTCTAATCTACATACACCTATGCAACCAGTTTTCGCTACTACTACTGATTTAGATAATCCTAGCTTATTAACCTCATCTACTATTGCCTCGTAAACTTCATCTGCTCCTGCAGCTATTCCACAAGTAGCCATACCAACAACAATTCTTGTACTTTTTCTATTTACTCCTTGGTTAACTCTATCAAAAGTGTTTTTTCTTATCTCTTCAAGGTCTTGTACTGTCTTCATTAACATCCCTCCATAAATCAATTTACTAAATTGATTTTTTACTAGTATTCTTCAATTATCCTTATTACATCATCAGGAATTAATCTTCCATATACTTTATCATCTACCATAAGAACTGGTGCGAGTCCACAGGCACCAAGACACCTAGCAGCTTCTAACGTAAACTTCCCGTCAATGGTTGTCTTCCCAACCTCTACTCCCAAAACACTCGAGAATCTTTCTAAAATATCCTGTGCTCCTTTTACATAACAGGCAGTACCAAGACATACCTTAATTATATGTTCTCCCTTAGGTTCTAATGTGAATTGCGAGTAAAAAGTTGACACTCCATAGATTTCAGACATAGATATGTTAAGTTCTTCTGATACTACTTGCAATGCTTCTTCTGGCAAGTATCCAAATAATTTTTGCACTTCATGAAGTACCGGAATTAACGCACCTTTCATACCTTTAAATTTTTCAGTGATGTCTTTTACTTTTTCTAGCCTAACATCTGTTTCTCCACATTCTGCACAGCATTTTTCCTCAGCCAATAAAATCATCTCCTAACCTCGAATTTAAGAATGTTGTTTATAATTATTATACGTTTTAAATGTTAATTTATTATCAATTTATAAATTAATAATATACCCCTTTAACATGGATGTAAATATTTTGTTAGAATATTTGCAATATTCTGTTTTATTTTAAGTTAAATATTTTTTTGTATAAAAAAACTATTTTAAGAAACTTTTAATTATTACATTGTTATCATAATTAAGTTTTTAAATTATTTCTAGCCTTTATGTTATTGTTTTGAATTTATTTCATATAATGAACAAATAGGGAACTCCAAAATTTTGGAGTTATCTCCACCAACATCCAAAGTCCTAATAACCACCGGCTTATTCTTCATTTTTTGTGCAACTTCCTTGTACGCTAGAAACTGTTCTTCCTCAGTTGGAGCTGAATTTCTATCCATATATAAAAACTCAGATCTAAATAAGCCTATTCCTTCGCAATCATTACTTATAACACTCTCTAAATCCTTAGGGGTTCCTATATTACCAGAAAGTTCTACTTTTACTCCATCAGTCGTTATGCTTTCTTTTCCTATTAATAAGCTTAACTCTTTTTGTGCTTTATTATATTCAGCTTTTTTGCCTTCATAAATCCTCACTATTTTTTCTTCGGGATTAACATATATTATCCCTTCCATACCATCAAAAACAATTAAATCTCCATTTTTAACTTTATTAGTTATATCTTGAACTGCTACTATAGCTGGTATTTCTAAGGTCCTAGCCATTATAGCTGAGTGTGAGGTTCTTCCCCCAATTTCTGTTATAAAGCCTAAGACCTTATTTTTATCTATCTGTGATGTGTCAGATGGCGTTAAATCACGCGCTACTATTATAACTTGGCTAGCTAATTTCCCAAAATTAACCTCTTCGATATTCATTAATTTTTTCATAAGTCTCATTGTTACATCCTTTATGTCTGCTGCTCTTTCTTTCATGTATTCATTATCCATGCTTTCAAACATGGACATAAACATTTCTGAAATCTCTTTTAGTGCCCACTCAGCATTAACTTTATCATCTTGTATTTTCTTCTCAATTTGTTCAAGCATTTCCGGATCTTCGAGTATCATTAAATGAGCTTCAAATATTGTAGCCTCATTTTCACCTATATTTATTAACACATCATTATATATATGCTGAATTTCACTTTTACTCTTTTCCATAGCCCTATTAAATCTTTCAATTTCTTCTTCACAGTTTATAATATTTTTTTTCTCTATAATGATTTTTTGTTCTTCTTTTAATAGTGCTTTCCCTATTACTATTCCAGGCGAAACTCCAATGCCTTTCATTAAATTACCTCCTTAATAAGAGAAATTCACTCCTTGCAGTAAACTTAAATGTTTTACCCGCTTTGAAGTGAATTTGACTTTATACCTATATTTTTTAAAGCCCTACAATCTCTTTCTCAATAACTATCCTTAACTCTTGTACAGCCATTTCTTCATCATCGCCACTGGCAATAATTTTGAGTTTATCACCTTTTGAAGCAGCCATACTTAATATATTTATTATACTCTTTGCGTTATACTCTTTCCCGTCCTTAATTAAAGTTATATGCGAAGTATATTTAGATGCTTTTTTCGCAACAAGACTAGCTGGTCTCGCATGTAACCCTTGCTCATTCATCAACACAATTTCTGCTTCGTACATAAAAATATCTCCTTCTTAACTTAAGCCTTTATACATTATTAGCATTTTCATACTCTTCTTTAACAACAACATCCTTCTTTAATACTGAAACCATAAGAGCGGTTACTACTGTACCAACTACTATAGATACTACATATAGGCCTACATTAGTAACTGCATGAGGAATAAATAGTACAAATATACCACCATGAGGAACTGCTAAAGCTGCTTTAAATATCATAGATAGTGCTCCAGTAACAGCAGAACCTACCATTAATGAAGGTATAATTTTAAGTGGATCTGCTGCTGCAAATGGTATTGCACCCTCTGTTATAAATGAAAACCCTAATGCCCAAGCAGATTTTCCTGCTTCTCTTTCTTCTGCTGTAAATTTCTTTTTTGCTATAATTGTTGCAAGAGCTATTCCTAGCGGAGGCGTCATTCCTGCCGCCATTACTGCTGCCATTATCATAGAATTTTGTCCAGCAACTACCGTTGCAGCTCCAAAAGTATATGCTGCTTTATTAAATGGTCCACCCATATCAAATGCCATCATAAGTCCAATAATAATTCCGAGTAATGCTGCATTTACTCCGCTTAAACCAGTTAACCAACCAGTCATTGCTATATTTATAGCAGTTACAGGTTTTCCAATAACAAATACCATTATGAGTCCTACTACCAATGTAGATAACACTGGCAATATTATAACTGGCATTAAGCCTTGTAATGATTTTGGTAGTTTTATCATTTTCTTTAATAAAACTATAGTATAACCAGCTAAAAACCCTGCTGCCATTCCACCTAAAAATCCAGCACCTACAGTTGAAGCAAGTATACCACCAACCATACCTGGTACAATACCCGGTCTATCTGCTATAGAGAATGCTATAAACCCTGCTAATATTGGATACATAAGATCCATGGCAACGCCACCAACGTCCTTTAATGCAGCGGCTATAGACCCGTCTACTTTAAATGCATATATTCCAAAAGCAAAAGAAAGTGCAATTAAAATACCTCCCGCCGCTACAAAAGGTATCATATAAGAAACTCCTGTCATAAGGTGCTTATAAATTCCTTTTTTCTCTGTACTTTTTTCTTCTTTCACATTACTATTTTGTTGTGAACTATTCTTTACTTCAGCTTTCATATCAATTGCTCTTTGTATAAGGCCCTTTGCATCTTTAATTGCCTCTTTTACAGCGACTTCGATTATAGGTTTTCCTGAAAAACGTTCCTTTGAAACATTAGTATCTGCTGCAATTATAACTGCTTTAGCTTCCCTTATATCTGCCTCTGTCAATTTATTTTCTGCCCCTACCGACCCTTGAGTTTCTACTTTAATATCTACACCCATTTCTTTTGCTGCCATTTCAAGAGCCTCAGCAGCCATGTAAGTATGTGCTATCCCTGTTGGACATGAAGTTACTGCTACAAATTTCATAAACTTTTCCCCCTTTTTATTTTGTTTGTGATCTTTTAAAAATCTATATAGTTAACATATACTGTTTATTGTTCTAATAACGTAATTATTTCCTTAGCACTACTAGCATTCATTAAACTATCTCTTAATTCACTATGCATAAGTTTTCTAGAAATTTGGCTTAATATTTTTAAATGCTCATTACTTGATTCTTCTGGTACAGCTATTAAAAAGAATAGGTGTGCTGGCTCATCATCCATAGACTGATAATCAATACCTCCTGTGCTTCTCCCGAATACTAATGCTGGCTCTTTAACTCCACTGCTTTTACCATGGGGAATGGCAATTCCCATACCTATACCTGTTGAAAATTCTTTTTCTCTATCTAATACAGCTTTTATATATTTCTCTGTATCTAGTAACTTTCCATTTTCATCTAACATTTTTGCCATCTCTTTTATTACGTCCTCTTTTGTTTTACTAGTAAGTTCAAGTTTAATTAGATTTACATTTAATAATTCAGTTATATTCATTAATAATCATCCTTTCTTATAGGTATTTTATATTTATTTGTTTTTTTAACTTCTCTATATCTTCAAATCTTCCCGTTTGTGTTCCTTCAGTCATTACATTAGCTGTACTTGTTGCACAAGCTAGTTTTATAGATTCTTCAAAACTATAGTTATTATCAACTGCAACGGCCAATGCTGCAACCATAGAATCGCCTGCCCCTACTGTACTTTTAACCTCTACCTTTATGCCATTTACTTTTGCAACTTTATCACGACTTATAAAAATTGACCCTTTAGCCCCTTGCGAGATTACCACATATTTTACTCCATACTCTAATATCTTTCTAGCAGTTTCAATAACTTTATCTTCGTTATCAATTTTTATACCAAACGCTTTCTCAAGTTCATCAATATTGGGTTTTACCATATACGGACCAGCCTTCATTCCATACATTAGCATTTCACCATCTGCGTCTAATATAACCTTACCACCGTTGTTTTTTATATCTTTGATTATTTCACCGTATATACAACTATCCGTTCCCCTTGGCACACTGCCTGAAAGGACTACTAGAGAATCCCCCGTGCAATATTCCATAATTTTTTCTTTTATATTAATAATATCTTCTTCCACCAAATTAGGTCCATTTTCATTTATATCCGTATGTGTATTATTAACCTTGTCGATTATTTTTAAATTAGTCCTAGTTTCACCTTTAACAGATAAGAATTCATTATCAATATTTAAATCATCCAAATAATTTTTTATTCTATTTCCACTGCTTCCACCTAAAAATCCTAAGGCTGTACTTTTATACTGTAATTCCTTAATAACTTTAGATACATTAATACCTTTGCCTCCAGCATCAACTCTTGTAGACACAATTCTATTAACACTACCAATTTTAAATTCGTCTATCTCAACGGTTTTATCTATTGCTGGGTTTAAAGTCACTGTTATTATCATTTTTTTCACCACCAATTTATTTTGTTTTCATAATTTGTACGCCTTTTTCTTCAAATTTTTCTAATAATTCATTTTCTAATTGATTATCCGTAATTATAATATCAACACTATCCAAGTCAACAATTTTAGCAAAAGAAACTGTTCCAAATTTAGTATGGTCGCATACTACAATAGTTTGCTTTGCAATTTTTATCATTTCTCTTTTTGTATTAGCTTCAATAATATTTGGAGTAGTCAACCCATCAATAATGCATATACCATTCGTACCAATAAAAGCTTTATCTACCCTAAAATTCTTAAGTGTATTATCTGCTACTGATCCTACCATGGCTCTCGTTTCCCAGCGCAATGCACCTCCAGTAACAATAACCTCCACATCAGGCTTTTTAGCAAGCTCGTAAGCTATATCCAAGGAATTTGTTAAAACTGTTATATTTTTAGCAACTATATACTTTGCAATACTAAGCGTAGTAGTCCCTGTATCTATAGCTATTGTGTCCCCATCTACTATAATTGATGCGGCAAGTTTTCCAACCGACTCCTTCTCATCATAAAACTTATCTATTTTTTCTGAAAAAGTGGGTTCAAATTTAGTATTACGATTTAGTATAGCCCCACCATGTACTCTTCTTATAAGTTTATCTTCTTCCAATTCTTGAAGATCGCGTCTAATGGTTACTTCTGACACTTCATATCGCTGTGATAAATCACATACTTTTACTTTTGAATACTTATTTATACGATCTAATATTTTTGATTTTCTTTCTTCAGCAAACATAATTTTCAATCTTCCTTTTACCATATTTATAATAATAGTCTTCGCTTGTATTTGTTTATTGTATTTTATCTATTTATTTATTGTTTGTTTTAGTTTCATTTGCTTTCGCTTATGTTCATTTTAATGCAATTTGATAACGTTGTCAACATAAAATACCTATTTTTTTATTAAAATTTGAATATTTTTTATAATTTAATGCACATTAAAATAAATACCGTTCTAAAACGAACAAAAACGAAACCCCTAGGCTTCGCTTTCATTATATCTACTTATATTTAAACTATATAATGCTTTAACTATTGTACTTTCTCTTTCTCTAATTCCTGTTTTAAAATTTCCTCTATCTTAGGAATACATCTATGCCCACTGCATCCGCCCGTTCCTGATCCTGTAGCCTTTTGAACCTCTTCTACAGTTCTTGCGCCATTTCGCATCGCCTTTTTTATTGTAGCCCTTGTTATAGCTTTACATAAACATACTTTTGTAAGTTTATCCATTATTTCATTATTTATATTCTGATCCATAATATTTTTCTCCTTCTATATTATCTTTTATCTTTAAAAAAACCAGTCAATAAATTACCACATTCCGCGTTGTATACCCAATTTATTTCTGTCCAGTGATTTAATGCATCATTTTGAATAACATTTATAACTGAACCACAAGCCCCTACACTAGGATCAAAAATGCCTATATATAATTTACTTATCCTAGACTGTAATATAGCACCTGCACACATAGGACAGGGTTCTAGGGTTACATACATATCACATCCAGTTAATCTCCAACTACCTATTACCTCGCAAGCTTTTTTTATAGCTAAAACTTCTGCATGAGCAGTTGCATCTTGTAGCGTTTCTCTTAAATTATGAGCTCTCGCAATTATTTCATTGTCTTTAACTATAACTGCACCTACAGGTACCTCATTTAATAATAATGATCGTTTTGCTTCTTTTAATGATTCATTAATAAAATATTTTTCCATGTAAACCCCTTTGTACTATTCCTATTAATTATTAGGCCTTCAATACATTTATATACTCCTATAATTATAATTTCCTAACAAAATAAAAAAACTAGCAAAGTATTACTTTACTAGTTTGTGGTGCACACGAGAGGAGTCGAACCTCCGGCCTTCCCCTTAGGAGGGGGACGCTCTATCCAACTGAGCTACGGGTGCAAATTTCATTTCTATTTTAACATACTATTACATTTTTATAAATATGTCAACCTATAACTTATTAAAATATTAAGGTTGTTATCTATTATGAGTATTTAAATACCTAAAATAGTATATAATGTACACTATATACTATTAATTGGAGGTGTTCTAAATTGAGTAACGATATAAAAAAAATTTTCCTAGCCGGGCTAGGATCTGCAGCATATACTTATGAAAAAACTACAAACCTAATAGATGATTTTGTACAAAAGGGTAAATTAACATTAGAAGAAGGTAAATATTTATCTGAAGAACTAAAGAGAAATGTTAAAGAAAAAAAAGAAGCGAACTCCTTAACAAAAGGAGCGAACTCTTTAATAAAAAAAGAGAAACCTTTGACAAAAGAAGATATGATTTTAATCCTTTCACAGATGAACTTTGCAACCAAAGAAGATATTGAAAATCTAAATAAGAGGTTATTAACTTTAGAAATAAGTCAATCATAAATATACATTGTAAGTCAAATAAAAGTCCTACTGTTCACCCAAGGACTTTTATTTTAACGACATTTTAGAAGGAAAGTTTCCTAATCCCATAAGTGGGATTAACACACTATAATAAATACAAAACTTGAGTAGGAGTATAAATCGCCTTCTGAAGTCGTTAATATGCATCATCCAAAATAATGAACAGCTGCGCAGGTGATGATTTAAGTGAGGTATAAAATGAGACGAAAAACTGTTAATCGATTTAGTGAAATTGTTAAAGTTCTTGGCTCTTATGGCTTTGGGTATATTGTAGACTCTAAATTTAACAAACAACATAAACTCCCTGAAAATTTGAGGAAGGCCTTTGAAGAACTTGGTCCCACTTTTATAAAAATCGGCCAAATACTTAGCACTAGGCCAGATTTATTATCAGCAGAATACATAGTAGAACTTTCAAAGCTTCAAGATGATGTTGCTCCAGAAAACATTGAAACCATAAAAAAAGTTTTTTTTGATGAGTTTGCAATGTCAACAACTCAGTGTTTTGAAAAGTTTTATGAAGAACCTTTAGCCTCGGCATCTATTTCTCAAGTACATAAAGCTATATTAAAGGATGGTAGGCAGGTTGTAGTAAAAATTCAAAGACCCGATATTTCTGAAAAGATGAAACTCGATATCTCTATACTCGTTAGAATAATAAAGTTAACAAAAGGAAAATTTTCTGATGCACTAATTGATCCAGAAGAAGCCTTACATGAAATCCTTTTAATTACAGAACTTGAACTTAATTTTAATAATGAAGTTAAAAATATAGATAATTTTAAAAAGTTTAACAATGATATTGCATTTTTATATGTACCTTATGTGATTGAGGATTTATGCAGTACTAAGGTTTTAACCATGGAAAGAGTTTATGGTTTTAAAGTAGATGATATGGAAAATCTCCTAACTTACCATTATGACGTTGAGGATTTAGGTAAAAAACTAGCTTTGTCTTACTTAAAACAAGTATTACAAGATGGTTTTTTTCACGGCGATCCACATCCTGGAAATATATTAATATGTGAAGGTAAAATATGTTTTATAGATTTTGGAATTATGGGAACTCTCTCAAATTCTATAAAGTTAACTTTAAACGATATGATATCAGCAGTTGCTCTTAATGACATAAATAAAATGATTTCAGCTCTTCTGTCTATAGGAATAAAAAAGGGATATGTAGATAGAAATAAATTATATGAAGATTTAGATTATCTTCTTATAAATTACCTTTCAATTTCTTTAAACAATATTCAGGTTTCAGTTATGCTCTCTGAAATCTTTGAGATAGCAAAACAAAACAATATCCGTTTACCTCGTGATTTAACACTTCTAATAAGAAGTCTTGTAATCTTAGAGGGTGTAATAGCTAGTATAGCTCCTGATATAAAAATAATAGATATAGCAGTGCCTTATGTAAAAGCTAATAATAAATTTTCACTATTATCCCATTTAGATTTTGATACACTACTTATCCATTCCTATTCATTTATGAAAGATTCATTTAGACTTCCCTCAAAAATCATGGAATTGTCTGATAGTCTAATAAGTGGAAGAGCAAAACTACAACTCGAGCATAAAAATTTAAACACCCCTATAAATGAATTAAATAAAGGTATAAACCGGTTAGTATTTGCTCTTATTATTTCTTCTATGATTATAGGTTCATCTACAATTTTAAATTCTAGTATAGGACCTAAAATACATAGTATATCAATTATTGGTATAACCGGTTTTATAACTGCAGCATTTATGGGCTTTTGGTTATTAATTTCAATAATAAAATCTGGGAAACTATAAAAATGAGGTGTTTTTATGATTAGATATTACAATAGAAAACAAAATAAATATGAGATTGAAAAAGTAGCTGGTGAAAAATATCTAAATTGGTCTTATTCCTCGCCTGTAGGAATTGGACTAGTTGAGTTATTACTTAAGAAAAAGCTCTTCTCAAAATTATATGGTTATTACTGCGATACAAAAACAAGTTCTAAAAAAATTAAAGGTTTCATTAAAGATCTTGATATTGATATGTCTATATATGATAAGACTTATGATCAATATTCTTCTTTTAATGATTTTTTTATAAGATCTTTTAAAAAAGACTCTCGAATAATCCCTAAAGATAATAATATTTTAATATCACCTTGTGATGGCAAAATTTCTGCTTATGAGAATATTAACCTAAATAATTTAGTTCAAATAAAAGGTTTCACTTATTCTCTTAAAGAGCTACTTCGTGATAATGAAATATACAATTTATATGATGGAGGTACTTGCTTAATCTTTAGATTATGCCCAACTGATTATCATAGATTTCATTTTATTGATGATGGAATATGCGGCGATACTACAAAAATCAAAGGTCATTATTATTCTGTAAATCCTATAGCCTTAAAAAGCGTAAAAAAACTATTTTGTCAGAATAAAAGAGAATGGAGCATATTTCACTCAGATAATTTTGGTGATACTATTTATATGGAGATTGGCGCTACTTGCGTAGGCTCAATCATTCAAAGTTATATTCCAAATGCCAAAATTACAAAAGGGGATGAAAAAGGATATTTCAAATTTGGTGGTTCCACCGTAATGCTATTTCTAAAAAAGGATGTTGTAAAAATTCATGAGGATTTGCTAAACCAAACACAATTAGGTTTTGAAACTTCTGTATACATAGGAGAAGAAATAGGACTGAAATAACATTTCAGTCCTATTTCTATGGTTAAAATCTCTTTTTTCACCTCATATTAATTATCTATTCCACCATTAGTATTTTAAATGAAACAAAATTAAATTAACAACTATTTATTGAAGGAATTTACATATATGTAGAGAATATAATAAAAGTTAAAACATATTATATTATACATGGGGGGATTTACTTGAAAAAATTTTTAGTCATCACGTTATCATTATTGTTCCTATTTTTAAATATTAATGTAATCGCAAATGCAGCATCGTATTTAACACCGTCAAATAATACATTATCAGATAAGGCCACTAATCCTTATACTGTAATCTTCAATTCAAACGGAGGCTTAGAAATAGCAAGTATTTCAGTTGAGTATAATGCTAATGCCACTCCACCGTCAGATTTAAGTAGGACAGGCTATACATTTGAAGGTTGGTATACAGATAATACAACCTTTGAAAACCAGTTTGATTTTACAAATACGGCCATAACCGGCGACATAACACTATTCGCAAAGTGGAAAATAGAAAGATATATAGCTACATTTAATAGCCAAGATGGAAGTAACGTAATTGGTAAACTTGTCGAATATGATAGTACAATAACAGCACCTACTACACCAACAATGCCTGGTTATAAATTTGTTGGTTGGTATAAAGAGGCTAGCTGTTTAAATACATGAAATTTTATAGGAGATAAAGTTACTACAAATACAACGTTATATGCAAAATGGATACTTGTCGCTGCACCACCTACACCTAAAAATTTAAAAGCGACTATCGCGAGTTTTACCAGTATTAAACTTACCTGGGTCACCGTACTTGGAGCAAATGGTTACGAAATATATAAATCTACTTCAAGTAATGGACCATATACCCTATTAACAAGAACTACATCACTATATTATACAAATTCAGGTTTAACAACAGGGAAAAAATATTACTATAAAATTCGTTCATACAGAAATGATGAGACAAAAAGATTATATAGCAAATGGACCGGAGTAGCTTCTGGAGTAACCACAAAAATTGTTTTTAATAGTTTAGTACAGCCGAATCCAGTATACGGAAAGTATGCTGGTCTAAAAGTAGAAATAAAAGATCAATCTAATAATTCTTTTTTAATTAAAAAACCTAATGGTTCTGAGGCGTGGGTAGCTAGTAACAAAGTTTCCATAGGTTCAAATCCAGCTACTAATACAAAATACTTGGATAAAAAGCAACTTGAGACCTATGTAAATATTACAAGCACTTTCGTAAGCACTACAAAATACTTCACCTGGGTGGATTTAAATAGGCAAAGAGTTAGTATCTTTATCGGAGGAGCAAACCACTGGACTTTATTAAAAACATATTCCTGTGCAACTGGTAACAATATTACTCCTTCAAAGAGAGGATTATTCACAATTCAAAATAAAGGCTATTCATTTACTACAGATGGTGGTGCATTAGTAAAATATTGGAACGCTTATAGTGGAAATTATTTGCTACATTCAACAATTTTAAATTCCTCTGGAAAAGTTGTCATCGATGGAACGATAGGAAAAAGAGTTTCCCATGGATGTATTCGGATGCCACTGGATATGGCAAAATGGTATTATGAAAATATACCTAGAGGTTCACTCGTATGGGTAAATTAACAATCGATTTGTAATCCCTTTTTCAGTTATATTTTATAGCTAACTGGATAAACTATATAATGCACTGTATATATGCAGTGCAGTTTCTGTATTCGAAGGGAGAATACTAATGAATAAGAACAAATTAGGAAAAGCCAAAAACTCAATTAATGAATTAGATGCTAATAAAAGCAGTAGTGGCGTTTCAGACACTGAGATGGCTATTATGTATAATTTGTCCAACATGACTAGTGATATTACTGATGTCGCTACAAATCAAAAAAAGAAATTAGAAGATAAATCACTTCCTAATGAATAAAGAAACATAAAGAGAGAATTGTCAGGAATGGCAATTCTCTCTTTTCCTATTGTTCGATGCGTGAGTACATTAGATTTTAAAATAAGGTAATAAAACCTTTTAATGAGGAATAACATTGAATAGGGGTGATATTATGTTAATTGATGATGATGAAATATTTGATACTAATAAAGATAAACTCGATTGGACCAAGATTATTACTATTAATCCATTAGCTACAAATAGCACTAAAAGTACACATATAATAAGATATTATAAAACCGAATCTGAAGAAGAGTATTATATATTTGAGTATATCATTGCGGATAATAACGGTCTTATGGTAGATAATTTTGATGGATACCATTGGAAAGAGATAATAAAACAAATAAATTTTCCAGATCATTGCTTTATTTATTCTCAATCCGTAAATGATAAAAATTGTTTTAGATTTGTAACAAGTGGAAGTATAATTAAGAAATATGTACAAGAATATATTGAGGATGATACAAGAATATATGAGTTAGAACATCATTAATGATGTTCTTTTGTTTAGTAATTATATACTACAACCAATTTTTCTTCCTGAAATATAAAATTTCGCAAATAGAACTAAAAACCATTAAAAACAAAACAATAAAATAACTGTATTTAGCATGTAGTTCAGGCATATTCACAAAATTCATTCCATAAATTCCCGTTATGATTGTGAGTGGCATCATTATAGTAGTGATTACAGTTAAAATCTTCATAACTTTATTCATGGAATTAGATAATTGCGACGAATAAAGCTCTAAACAAGATGTAACCATTTCATGGTCAGATTCAATTAGATCATATATGCGAAGTACATGGTCATATATATCAGAGAAATATATTCTATATTTTTCAGTTATAATATCATCATGCCTCAAAAGAGTATTTAATACTTCACGCAAAGGGGAAACAACTCTTCGGAGTTTAATAACGCTTTTTTTTACTCTCATAATGTTGTTAAGTGTACTTTGAACAGGGTTGTTCATCGATTCTTCTTCTAAATCACTAATTTTTTCTTCAATTTTATCTGTTACAACAAACAATTGGTCTATTGCCTCATCAAGAATATGATACAAAACAAAATCACTTCCATTAGAAACAATTTCTAACCCCTTGTCTATGTCATTCATAATCTTTTTTACTGATTTATTTTCGCCATAATGTATTGTTATAATATAATTTGAGCTAATGTATATATACACGTTACTATAAGAAAATGCATTATTTACATGACTATCAGATGTGACTATAATTAAAAAATGGTAATCCTTATAATCGTTTATTTTACACCTCTTAGTCTTATGAACACAGTCTTCTATAGTGAGAGGATGAAAATTAAATTTATTTTTTAAAAACTCAAAATCCTTCTCACTTGGATTATTAATATTAATCCAAACCGTTTCTTTATTATTTGATGATGCAGAAAATGCTTTATCGATGGTGTCAAATGTTTGTACTTTATTATTAATATAAGAAATCAATAAAATCGCTCCCTTTATTGAAATATCTAAAAATAGAACTATTATCTCTATTTTATATACACTCTATTATACCTAACTATATTATAACTGTTTTATTTAAAGAAACCTATTTTAATAATATTATTAAAATGTGGTGATACCATAAA
>JBLHPD010000050.1:0-23783 GCA_047624165.1 Clostridium sp.
CGCCTTAATTAAATTTTTTATTGCTATTTTTTTAGTATTTTACAATATATTCAAGTTTAACAAGTTAAAATTTGGAATAGTTCAGTATCCTAACGGATAAAACATAAGTTTTTGTGTTCTAATCATAATATATTTATTTAGAAGATATTTTATACCTATAAGGGTTTTGATAATTGGAGAAGTGTAGTTCAATTGTTAGAGAAGCTAGCAATATAAAGAGCGCGTACGGTTTAACCGTACGCGCTCTGATTTTATTTTTTCCATCTTTTCAATTTATGAGTATTTCTTGTTAAAAATATTGCCAAAAATTTAGGGATTTTCATTTCTGCTATCTTTGTAGTTACTATTGATCTCATTTCAAGAACAGTAATATTAGGCATGGTAAATTTACCGTTTTCATAACAATGACGGCAATACATTTCACTTAAACTTCCGTCTGATTCTGTTCCTCCACCATTTTTATCCTTACTGAGGGGCATTCCACAACTTTGACAAGTGTCATATTTATTTTTCATAACTCACACTTCATCTCCAATATATAAATTAAACTTTTAATTACATTTTAACCTACAATTTGTAACTTGAACATATAAATATAAATCATTCTATAAATATATATTTTTATTTAAGAATATTTATTCTCTTTTTAACAAACCTATAGATATATTTGATAGAGTATCGATATAAAGTTCATTGCATTACAATTATTTTCAATGACAACTCAGTATTAAGCTAAAACGCATTCAAATAAATAATTTTTTCAATATAGTAAATACTAAAAATATACCAATATACAATTATTTTAAAAAAATCTTTAAAAATAGTTATAAAATACTTTTATCTTGACATATAATATAAAAATATATATACTTTGACTATCAAACTATTTGAAAATCAAAGTAAAGGGAGCGGATAATTATGAAGTTACCTCCTTTAAAAATTGGAGAATTAATAGCAAGTATTCCTATAATTCAAGGCGGTATGGGGGTAGGAGTATCACTTTCAGGTCTTGCATCAGCTGTTGCAAATGAAGGCGGGATTGGGATAATATCTACTGCTCAGATTGGATATACTGAAGGAGACTTTGGAACCAATGCTAGGGAAGCAAATATAAGAGCATTAAAAAATGAAATCAGACGCGCTAGAGAATTAAGTCCTAAGGGTATTATCGGAATAAATATTATGGTAGCTATGAATAATTATGAAGAACTAACAACAGCTGCGCTAGAAGAAGGGATTGATTTAATAATATCAGGTGCAGGTCTTCCACTTAATTTACCTAAAATAGCTAAAGGATTTAATGCAAAGCTTGCACCTATAGTATCATCTGCAAAGGCAGCGACAGTTATATCGAAAATGTGGGATAGGAAAAATAATTGTGCCGCAGATTTAATTGTTGTTGAAGGCCCTGAAGCTGGTGGACATCTTGGTTTCTCTATGGAAGCATTAATAGAAAAGAAAGCCAAAGACCTAAAGGACTTAGTTAAAGAAGTTATTGAGGCAATTAAGCCTTTTGAAGAAAAGTATAATAAAAAAATTCCAGTAGTAGCTGCTGGCGGAATTTATACTGGTGAAGATATTGCCGAGCTTATGAAGCTTGGTGCAGCGGGTGTACAGATGGCTACTAGATTTGTGGCTACTGAGGAATGTGATGCTAGTTTAGCTTTTAAAATGGCATATATTAATTCGAAACTGGAAGATATAAAGATAGTACAGAGCCCTGTAGGCATGCCAGGGAGAGCAATTAACAATAAGTTTATGAAGGAAGTTTCTGAAAAGGGATGTAAAGTAGATAAATGCTATTTATGCATTAAGGAATGCAACCCAAAAACAACCCCTTATTGTATTACAGAAGCGTTAATACAAGCAGTAAAAGGTAACTTAGATGAGGGGCTTATTTTTGTAGGAAGCAATGCTTGCAAAGTGGATAAAATCGTGACAGTTAAAGAACTTATGAGTGAACTCGTGGAAGCGGCAGAACGTGTTTTTTAAATTTACAACAGACGCAAATATGTAAATTTTTCACAAGAATTTTCATATTTTGGTAAAAATATTGACAAATAACAGTTCCATAGATATACTTTGACTATCAAAGCATATGAAAATTATAGTATGGGAAATGGTGATAAATATGAACAAAGCCGTTGGTGTTATTAATGATCTTCTAGTAGAGACCTTTAGCGACATATTACAAATAGAGCAGAGGGCACTTAGAGAAGGGGTACTTAAGGACATATCTATAACAGAAATACATACAATTGATGCAATAGGAATGTATGAGTATAGAACTATGTCGGAAGTAGCTCAAGATCTTAAAATCACTTTAGGTACTCTTACTGCAGCTATTAACAAACTTTTAAAAAAAGGGTATGTAGATAGAAAAAGAGGAGAAGAGGATAGAAGATCAGTAATGATTACGCTTACTAGAAAAGGAAAGCTCGCCTATAGAATACATGATAAATTCCATTCTCATATGGTACACGCAACTATAGATGGTCTAAACGCAGAAGAAGAAGAGGTACTAATAAAATCCCTTGAAAAATTAAATAATTTCTTTAAAGAAAAGTATAAATTGTAATGTTAATGAAAGGGGAATTAAGCAATGAATGAGGTACAAATAATTGGTACAGGAAGTTATGCTCCTCTAAACATAATGACTAATCAACAATTATCAGAAATTGTAGATACTTCTGATGAATGGATAATTTCTAGAACAGGTATAAAGGAGAGGCATATATCACAAGGTGAAAATACTTCAGACTTAGCTACTAAAGCCGCCTTAGAAGCATTAAAGGATGCGAATGTTAAAGCAGAAGATATAGATCTGATAATTCTTGCAAGTACGTCACCAGATCAATTTGTTCCAGCCACTGCATGCATAGTTCAAGGAAACATAGGTGCTGATAATGCTATGGCCTTTGATATATCAGCAGCCTGCACGGGGTTTATATTTGCACTAAATATTGCGGTGCAATTTTTAAAAACTGGAAACCGCAAAAGAGCCTTAATAATTGGTGCTGAGGTACTATCGAAGATTGTTGATTGGACAGATAGAAGCACTTGTACACTCTTTGGAGATGGTGCAGGAGCAGCAGTAATTGAGGTAGGTAATAAAAGAGGAATTATTTCTGTGGATTCATCTTCAGAAGGCAAAAAGGCTCAATGTTTAACTTGTCCGACTGTGGATGTAAAAAACCCTTTTACAAGTGAAAATGAAGATTTTAAAGCAACAATAAGTATGGATGGCAAAGAGATTTTTAAGTTTGCAGTAAATACTATTGAAAGTAGTATAGATAAAATTTTAAAAGAAAATAATTACACACTAGATGATATTAAGTATGTAGTTTGTCATCAAGCGAATGCTAGAATAATAGATTTTGTTGTTAAAAGATTGAAGGCTGATAAAGATAAATTCTTTGTAAATTTAGATAAGTATGGAAATACTTCAGCAGCAAGTATAGCTATAGCAATAGATGAAATGAATAAGACGAATTTACTTACAGCTGGAGATAAAATTATACTTGTAGGCTTTGGCGGTGGATTAACTTACGGAGCTGCATTAATAGAATGGACAATTAGTAAATAAAATATTAGGAGGAATTAGTAATGGTATTTGAAAAAGTTAAAAATGTAATAGTTGAACAATTAGGTATAGATGAAGCAGAGGTAACAATGGAGGCAAATTTTGCAGATGATTTAGGTGTAGATTCTCTCGAAATATTTGAAATTGTAATGTCACTAGAAGAAGCATTTGAAATCGAAATACCAAATGAAGATATAGAAAATATTAAGGATGTAAAGGGAATTGTTAAATATATAGAAGCAAAACTAAAATAATAGGAATTACTGGGTTAGATGATTAGAGAGCTGAACTACTAAGTATATTAAAATTTAGTTTCCTTCAGTATGTTAAAAAGTATATATTACATGAAATGTAGTTTAGTAATATATACTTTTTTTCTATAATTGTCTGACCCTAACTATATATTTTAAGGAATCAAGGAGGGATAACAATTAATAATTGTTATCTACTTGTTAGGAATGCAGGAGGGGTAAAATGTTTAATTCCGTATTTTTTGAAAATTTAGGTGTAAAATATCCTATAATACAAGGTGGAATGGCTTGGGTTGCAGACAGTAGCTTAGCATCTGCAGTCTCGAATGCAGGGGGATTAGGTATTATAGCAGCAGCAAATGCACCTACTGATTATATAAGAGATGAAATTAGAAAAGCCAAGAAGTTAACAGATAAACCTTTTGGAGTGAATATAATGCTCTTAAGTGAGAATGCAGAAGAAATTGCACACCTCGTATGTGAAGAAGGGGTTAAGGTGGTTACTACAGGGGCAGGAAACCCAGGTAAGTACATGGAACTTTGGAAGGCACATGGGATTAAAGTAATACCAGTAGTGGCGTCAGTGGCTCTTGCTAAGCGTATGGAGAGAGCGGGAGCAGATGCAGTTATTGCAGAAGGTTGTGAATCTGGAGGACATATTGGTGAGCTTACAACTATGGCATTGGTACCTCAGGTTGTTGATGGAGTTAATATACCAGTAATCGCAGCAGGTGGAATCGGCGATGGACGCGGCGTTGCAGCAGCATTTATGCTTGGAGTACAGGGAGTTCAAGTAGGGACAAGATTTTTAGTGGCAAATGAATGTACTATACATGAAAATTACAAAAAGAAGATATTAGGTGCAAAGGATATAGATTCAGTAGTTACAGGAAGACCTACAGGACACCCTGTTAGGGTTTTGAAAAACAAGTTATCAAGACAATTTCAAAAGCTTGAGAAGGAAAATGTCTCAGTAGAGGTATTAGAGGAATTAGGACGTGGATGTCTACAAAGAGCAGCAAAAACAGGAGATATGGATATGGGATCTGTACTAGCGGGACAAATTGCAGGCCTTGTTAAGAAAGAACAAAGCTGCAAGGAAATTATAGAAGAAATGTTTACAGAGGCAGAGCAAGCTATTAAAAAAATTAAATAAATGAGATTATCATTATTATACATAAATGAATTTAATAACAGAATCGAAGGTTAAAAGCAGCTGCGAAAATGATGATTAACTTTACTGAAAGTGAGATTAAGGAGGGAAATTATGAGTAAAATTGCTTTTATTTTTCCCGGTCAGGGAGCCCAATATATTGGGATGGGCAAGGAATTATTTGAGAATATAGCTGCTTGTAAAAATATATTTAATATAGCAGATAAAGAGCTTAATTTTGAATTAAGTAAACTTTGTTTTGAGGGAACAGCTGAAGAGTTAAATATCACAGAGAATACTCAACCAGCTATTTTAACTACTAGTATAGCAGCTCTTATGGCGTTAAAAGAACATGGCATAAAATGTGATGTAACTGCAGGACTTAGTCTTGGAGAGTACTCAGCACTTGTTTGTAGTGGAGCTATGGAATTCAAAGACGCTGTTGCGCTTGTTAAAAAGCGTGGAAGATTCATGCAGGAGGCTGTGCCTGTAGGGATAGGAACTATGGCAGCTATAATAGGCCTTGCGGCTAATTTAGTTGAAGAAGCTTGTAGTGAGGCTAGCATTTCCGGGATAGTAGAGATTGCTAATTTAAATTGTCCAGGACAAATAGTAATTGCCGGGGAAATAGTTGCGGTAGAACTTGCTTGCGCATTCGCTGTGGAAAAAGGTGCAAAAAAAGCGGTTATTTTACCAGTAAGTGCACCATTCCATACTTCTATGTTAAAACCAGCAGCTGAGAAGTTGGAGATTGAGCTTGAAAATATAGAGCTTAAAGATATTACTATTCCAGTAATGACAAATGTAAATGGTGATTATGTAAAGAGTAAGGATGATATAAAATCTAATTTAAAACTTCAAGTTATGAGTTCTGTTTTATGGGAAACAATTATAAGAAATATGATAAAGGATGGTGTTGATACCTTTGTAGAGATAGGTCCGGGGAAGGTATTACGTGGCTTTATTAAGAATATAGATAGAAAGCTTACAGTGGTAAATGTAGAAGACATGGCATCTTTAGCTAAAGCAGTAGAGCTTCTTAAACAGTAAAACCGTTAAAGCAGTAGGACTGATTAAGCATTAGTGAACTATGAAAGATGTAAAGGAGCGCAAATTTATGTTAAAAGGCAAAACAGCAGTAGTTACAGGAGCTAGCCGTGGAATTGGAAGAGCTATAGCTATAAAATTAGCGAAACTTGGAGCAAATATAGTTGTTAATTATAGAAATAGTTTTGACGCAGTGCAGGGCGTTGTTAAAGAAATAGAAGCATTAGGAGTTAAAGCACTAGCGGTTCAGGCTGACATAAGTAGTTATAGTGATGTAGAGTATATGATGAAAAAATGTATTGAAGAATTCGGAAGCATAGATATTTTAGTTAATAATGCTGGTATAACAAAAGATGGCCTTTTAATGAGAATGAAGGAAGAAGACTTTGATAGCGTTATAAATATTAACCTAAAGGGTGCTTTTAATTGCACAAAACACGTATCAGCCTTAATGCTTAAACAGCGACGTGGAAGAATAATAAACATATCCTCAGTATCTGGGCTAACAGGAAATGCAGGCCAAGTGAATTACTCCTCTGCAAAGGCAGGAATTATAGGAATGACAAAGTCTGTTGCTAGGGAATTTGCAAGTCGTGGAATCACTTGTAATGCAGTAGCTCCAGGATATATCCAAACAGATATGACGAGTGTACTGCCTGAGAAGGCGAAGGATGCTATAATGAGCACTATTCCACTAAAGAGACTTGGTAAGCCAGAAGATGTGGCAAATGCAGTGGCATTTTTAGCCTCAGATGAAGCTTCATACATAACAGGTCAAGTTATAAACGTTGATGGCGGAATGGTAATGTAACCTTAAAAACAATTAATACAGAGCCCTTGGGTGATGAATCACCTCTAGGTGATGAAGCACTTTTGGGTTATAATTAAAGGAGGGTTTACTTTATGAAAAATAGAGTTGTTATAACGGGCATGGGAGCAGTTACTCCTGTAGGAAATGATGTAAATAGTTTTTGGAACAATATAAAAGAAGGTACTTGTGGTATAGATGTAATTAAAGCTTTTGATATTACGAACTTCAAATGTAAACTGGGTGCAGAGGTTAAGGATTTTGATGTAACGCTAGCCCTGGAACAAAGAGAAGCTAGAAAAATGGATAAATATTGTCAGTATGCAATGGTTGCAGCTGACGAAGCGGTTAAAAACTCAGGACTTGATTTGGAAGCTATAGACAGTGAAAAGTTGGCTGTAATAGTTGGTTCTGGAATAGGCGGAATTGGTACTATTGAGAAAGAACATTCAAAACTTATGGAAAAGGGACCCAATAGAGTGACGCCATATTTAATACCTATGATAATAGGCAATATGGCAGCTGGAAATATTGCAATAAAGTATGGTGCTAAAGGTATGTGTTCTAGTGTAGTTACAGCTTGTGCTACAGGAACTAATGCAATAGGAGACGCTTTCCATTTGATTCAAGATGGAAGAGCAGACATAATAATAGCTGGAGGCGCAGAAGCGTCAATAACGCCACTGGCACTCGCAGGGTTTGCGTCGCTAACAGCTTTGAGCAAAAGTGAAGATCCTTTAAGAGCATCGATTCCTTTTGATAAAGAGAGGGATGGGTTTATTATGGGAGATGGTGCAGGCATAGTTATACTTGAATCTTTAGAGCATGCTACGATGAGAAATGCAAAGATATATGCAGAGATGAAGGGTTATGGAGCAACTTGTGATGCCTATCATATAACTTCACCATCACCAGATGGAGAAGGAGCAGCAAGATCAATGCTAATGGCGCTTAATGATGGAGATGTTAAGGCAGAAGAAGTATCTTACATCAATGCACATGGAACGAGCACTAAGGTCAATGATAAGTTTGAAACTGTAGCAATAAAGGCTGCGTTTGGAGAATATGCATATAAAATACCTATAAGTTCAACAAAGTCTATGACAGGACACCTGCTCGGAGCAGCAGGAGCTATAGAAGCTATAGTATGTGTAAAGGCCTTAGAAGAAGGGTTTATACCAGCAACTATAGGATATAAAGTGCCAGATGAAGATTGTGATTTAGATTATGTTCCAAACCTAGGCAGAAAACAGCAACTTAAATATGTAATGTCAAATTCTTTAGGATTTGGTGGTCACAATGCTACTATACTATTAAAAAAATGGGATGGTAAATAATTATGGATTATAAAAATATTGGAGAGCTAATAAAAACAGTTAGTGATTCTGAACTTACTTCTTTTGAAATTGAGACAGAAGGAATTAGGATTAAGATGGAGAAAAAAGAGCAACAAGTCGTAGTAGAAAGAATACTTGCATCTGCTGCACCTATAGAGTCAGTTACTAATGATTCATTAACTAGAGAAAATACAGCTACAAACCAAGTACCTGTAGAAAGACTAACTAACAATATAGCTAGCGATATAGAAAATGAAGCGAATGTAATACCCGCGGAAAATCTATTTGTAGTCAAATCACCTATTGTTGGAACTATGTATTCTTCTCCCAGTGACGAAGCACAGAATTTCGTAAAAGTTGGTTCAATTATTAAAAAGGGAGACGTACTTTGTATTTTAGAAGCTATGAAGCTCATGAATGAAATTGAAAGTGAAGTAGATGGAGAAATTGCAGAAGTATTAGTTTCAAATGAGGATATGGTAGAGTACGGACAGCCACTATTTAAAATACGTAAAAGTTAGTGGTGAAAGGTGGAAAAATTAATATGGAAAATATAAAAGGTACCACTTTGGATATAAAACAAATTCAAGAGATTATTCCTCATAGATATCCATTTTTATTCGTGGATAAAGTAGAGGAATTAGAGCCAGGCAAGAGAGCTGTTGGTTATAAGAATGTTACTATGAATGAGTATTTCTTTCAAGGACATTTTCCTGAGGAACCTGTACTTCCAGGAGTAATAATTATTGAGGCTTTAGCGCAGGTTGGGGCGGTAGCACTTTTAAGTATGGAAGAATACAAAGGCAAAATTGCTTACTTTGGTGGTATTAATAAAGCAAAATTCAGAAAAAAAGTTGTTCCAGGAGATGTTCTAAAGCTTGAGGTAGAAGTAATCAAAATGAAGGGCCCTGTTGGAATCAGTAAGGCGGTAGCTACAGTAAATGGAGTAAAAGTAGCTGAAGCTGAATTTACGTTTGCAGTAGGTAAATAAACACTAAGAACACTTTAGCTAATAATTTCAAGTGTGGGGAAGGTAAATAATATGTTTAAGAAGATATTAATTGCTAATAGAGGCGAAATAGCGGTAAGAATAATTAGGGCGTGCAATGAAATGGGTATTCGAACTGTGGCAGTATATTCTGAGGCAGATAAAGAAGCCCTTCATATTCAAATGGCAGATGAGGCTGTGTGTATTGGACCTGCTAAATCTAAAGATAGTTATTTGAATATGCAAAATATATTAAGCGCCACAGTGCTTACAGGTGCAGAGGCAATTCATCCAGGGTATGGTTTTTTATCTGAAAATAGTAAGTTTGCACAGATGTGTGAGGAATGTAATATAAAATATATAGGACCAAATTCACAAAATATTGATAATATGGGCAATAAGTTAAAGGCAAGAGAAATTATGATAAAGGCTGGAGTGCCAGTAGTACCTGGATCTTGCGGAGCTGTTGAATCTGAAGCAGATGCGTTAATGGAAGCTAAAAAAATAGGATACCCAGTAATGATAAAAGCTTCAGCAGGTGGCGGAGGACGAGGTATAAGAGTTGTTAGTAAAGTAGAAGATCTTATATCAGCATACAATACTGCAAGGGCTGAGGCGAAAACTAATTTTGGTGATGATACAATGTACATGGAAAAATTTATAGAAGAGCCAAGGCATATAGAGTTTCAAATACTTGCAGATGAGCATGAAAATGTTATTCATCTTGGTGAGAGGGACTGTTCTATTCAAAGGCGTAATCAGAAGTTAATAGAAGAGGCACCAGGTGCTGTAATGACAGAAGAACTTAGAAAACAGATGGGTGAGGTTGCAGTTAAAGCGGCCAGATCCATTAATTATAAAAATGCTGGAACTATAGAGTTTTTACTAGATAAGCATGGTAAATACTATTTTATGGAGATGAATACACGCATACAGGTGGAACATCCGATAACGGAAATGATAACTGGAGTAGATTTAATTAAAGCTCAGATAGAAATTGCTTCTGGTCAAGTGCTTCCTTACAAACAAGAGGATATAAAAATTGAGGGGCATGCTATTGAATGTAGAATAAATGCAGAAAACCCTAGTAAAAATTTTATGCCAAGTCCTGGTGAAATAAAATCACTTCATCTTCCTGGGGGATATGGAGTAAGAATTGATAGTGCGGCATATCAAGGTTACAAAATTCCACCTATCTATGACTCCATGATAGGAAAACTTATTGTACACGGAAAAGATAGAAAAGAAGCGCTATGTAAAATGAGAAGGGCCCTCGGAGAGTTTATAATAGAAGGCGTGGATACTAATATAGACTTTCAATTTAAAATAGTAAATAATGAAAATTTTATAAGTGGAAACTTTGATACTAGTTTTATTAGTAAAGAATTTAAAGATATTTAAAGAGTAGTTAAATTCATACTGGAATTTATTACCTAAAAGTTTTATGCTGTAAGTGAGTGTATCTATTTTAGATGCTATAGATTATAGTGTAGGTATGTTTTTAGAAAGGGGCAACTATATGTTTGAGTTTAACCGTATATTTAAAAAGAGCAAATATATTGAGGTTAAGAATTTAGAAAATGAAAATGATGAGAAAAAACCTAATATACCTTCAGGAATGTGGGTTAAATGTGAAACTTGTGGTAAAATTCTTTATAGTAAGGATTTAGAAAGCAGTATAATGACCTGTGAAAATTGTAGAACCCACTTTAGAATTGGATCTAGAGAAAGAATAAATTACACTATAGATAAAGATACTTTTATAGAATATGATAAGAATATGATTTCAGATAATCCTATAGAATATGAAGGATATGAAGAGAAATTACAAATTTTGCGTGATAAAACCTTATTAAATGAAGCTGTACTAACTGGAGAAGGAAAGATAAATGGACAGGATACTGTAATTGCAGTGATGGATAGTAATTTTATGATGGGAAGCATGGGCTGCGCTGTTGGAGAAAAAATTACAAGGGCAATTGAAAGAGCAACAGAAGCTAAAAAACCAATTATTATTTTTACAGCCTCAGGTGGAGCCAGGATGCAGGAAGGTATATTTTCGCTAATGCAAATGGCTAAAACTAGTGCTGCTATTGCAAGGCATAATAAAAAAGGTGGCCTTTATATAACTGTTCTTACTGATCCAACTACAGGTGGAATTACAGCAAGTTTTGCTATGCTAGGAGATATAATTTTAGCAGAGCCTAATGCATTAATAGCGTTTGCAGGTAAAAGAGTTATCGAACAAACCATAAAAGAGCAATTACCTGAAGGTTTTCAAACAGCAGAATTCTTGCTCCAAAAGGGATTTATTGATAAGGTAGTGGATAGAAAAGCTATGAAAGACACTTTAACTGAAATATTAATAATTCATTCATAGCTACAAAAAAGATAAAAGTAACGATAGGGAGTGAGATTTTATGGTAACTTTGCCTTTTGAAAAGCATATGTATGAACTTAAAAGTAAAATAGATGAACTAAAGAGTTTATCTTTAGCACAAAATATGGATTTAGGAAAAGAAATAAGACAGCTTGAAATTAAGCTGTATAATATGCAAAAGGATGCCTATAAAAACTTAACTGCTTGGGACAAAGTAAGCATTGCAAGGCTTGTGGAGCGTCCTACTGCTCTTGATTATATAAATCGAATTTTTGATTCGTTTATGGAGCTACATGGTGACAGGTATTATGGAGATGATTTTGCTATTGTGGGTGGAATTGCAAAAATTAATGGTATTTCTGTAACTGTTATAGCCCAGCAAAAGGGAAATAACACCAAGGAAAATATAAAGAGAAACTTTGGTATGCCTAGTCCTGAGGGATATAGAAAAGCTTTAAGACTTATGAAACAAGCGGAAAAGTTTAATAGGCCGGTTATTTGTCTTGTAGATACTCCGGGGGCATATTGCGGACTTGGTGCAGAAGAAAGAGGTCAAGGTGAGGCAATTGCTAGAAATCTTATGGAAATGTCGACTTTAAAAACACCAGTAATATCAATAGTTATAGGAGAAGGTGGAAGTGGTGGGGCACTAGCTATGGCTGTAGCAGATGAAGTTTGGATGTTAGAGCATGCAATTTATTCTATTTTATCACCTGAGGGTTTTGCTAGTATATTATTTAAAGATGCAAGTCGTGCTAAAGAAGCAGCTAATACAATGAAAATAACAGCTCAGGATTTAATTAATTTTGGAATTATAGATAGAATTATAAAAGAACCCCTAGGTGGAGCACACACTAATGTAGATGAGATGGCAGCAAGTATTAAACGTAATCTAGAAGAGTCAATTAATAGATTAATAAGTGAACCTATAGAATCCTTACTTACTAAGAGATATTTTAAATTTAGAAAGATTGGCAAGGTAATAGAATAAATAAAAAGTTTATAGAATAATTTTTATTTTGGCGTATTTAAGAAAAGTATATATACTTTTCTTTTTTTTTGGTATTGAAGTGTTTGTATAAATCATACATAATAGAAGATGAGAAAATATTTAAGAGAATGACAAAGGGGAATTAAGTTATGAGTAAAACACATAGTGAGATCATTTTAGTAATAGATTCAGGATGCGATTTACCGTTAGACTATATTCAGAAAGAGAATATAGTACCCTTAGGCTTAATATGTAATTTTAAAGGTGAAGCAATAGAAGATGGCTTTGGGAAAAATTTTATTCGTAAGGATTTTTATGATGCTTTAAGGCAGGGAGAGATGCCTACTACCTCACAAATAAATAGTCAAAGATATGAAAAAGTTTTTAGAAAGTATGCAGGAGAAGGAAAATCTATCATATATATTGCAATGTCTTCTGCATTAACAGGAACTATAAATAGCGCAAATATTGCAAGGGGAACTATACTTGAGGAGATTCCTGGCGCTGATATAAGTATCGTTGATAGCAAATGCGCAAGTCTCGGACAGGGACTTTTAGTGTATTATGCTTATGAAATGTTGAATAAAGGAAATTCTAAAGCGGAGATAGTCACCTGGCTTGAGGGAAATAAACTTAAGATTAACCATTGGTTTACAGTAAATGACTTAAATCATTTAAAAAGGGGTGGAAGAATATCTAGTTCTGCTGCAGCTGTTGGTACATTATTAAATATTAAACCTGTTTTGTTTGTGGACGATGAAGGACGACTTACTCCCTTTTCTAGGTGTAGAGGAAGAAAAAAGGCAATAAACACTTTAGCCCAAAAATTTAAGGAAAGGACAGATCCGGATAAAGAGCAAGTTATCGCAATAGGTCATGGGGATTGCCTTTCCGATGCATTGGCTTTAGAGGCGTTGGTTAGAGAGAATGGAAATGTTAAAGACGTTATTTTAAATTATGTGGGTACAGCAATAGGATCCCATACAGGACCAGAAATATTAGGATTATATTTTATGGCTGAGGAAAGATAATAGTTAAATTATATTAAGGGCAATAAAATCGCAATTATAATTTCGTGTCATATCGTAATAAACAGCGAGAGCGCTTTGAAAAAGCTGGGCTGATTTATATTTAATAAGGTAAAAGGGAGATGCCATGGGACATCTCCCTTAAAACTATTCTGTTTCTTTTCCTAATTTCTTAGATTCTTTAGAAACGCCTATTTCATTGGCAGTTTCCATTCTCATTTTATCTAATTCTTTGCTTGTTTTTTGACCAGCCTTTTTATTATCTTTACTATTTTTGTTGTTTTTATGTGACATTGCAAGAACCTCCTTGTATAATTAAGAGTATAAAGTAATTACTAATCTCTTAACCCTTGATATTTTACATTTCAATATTAATATAACCAAATTTGTTAAATATATGTGCGAAGAATGTATTTTTAAAATATGAAAAAAATAGACTAGTATACTGAATTGTTATTTATTTTAATGATATAATTAGTATTATAAAAAAATTCACATAGGAGGAAACAATAATATGAATAGAACAATAGGATTTATAGGCTGTGGGAATATGGCACAAGCTATGATAGGCGGAATAGTAAAATCAAATTTGGTTTCTAATGAAAAGGTAATAGTAAGTAATCCATCAGATAAGAATTTAAATAAGGTAAAAGAAGAATATAGTATTTTAGTAACTAATGATAATAAAGAAGTTGCTAAGGTTTCTGATATAGTAATATTAGCTATAAAACCTTATAAATATTTTGATGTAATTGATGAAATAAAAACACATTTAAAGAAGGATGTAGTTATAGTAACTATAGCTGCTGGGATAACTTTAGAAGCTATGAGCAATGCTCTGGTCGAAGGGTCGAAGGTTATAAGAAGTATGCCAAATACTCCAGCGCTTGTCGGAGAGGGAATGAGTGCACTGTGTGCTAATAAAAATGTAACAAGCGATGAATTGGAAGGCGTTGTAAAGATTTTTGAAAGCTTTGGGAAGATAGAGATATTAGAGGAAAAGCTTATGGATATAGTTCCAGCGGTAAGTGGTTCATCTCCTGCTTATGTGTATATGTTTATTGAAGCCTTAGGCGATGGGGCGGTACTTCAAGGAATGCCTAGAGATAAGGCTTATAAAATGGCAGCTCAAGCGGTTCTCGGAGCGGCTAAAATGGTTCTTGAGACAGGGCATCACCCAGGAAAACTTAAAGACAATGTATGCTCACCAGGGGGAACTACTATTCAAGCAGTATACGCCTTAGAAAAGAATAATTTTAGGGGCACAGTAATTTCAGCTATGGAGAGTTGCACTGAAAAGGCCATTAAAATGGGTGGAAAATAATATTTTCGAAAAATATAAATTGAATTTATTGTAAAACAGCCTAAGAAAGAACTTGCGCTTTCCCGGGCTGTTTTTTCATATTCATATATGTTTTTTCAGAAAGTAGCTTTTAAATCTAAAAGGGGACTAAATGTAGTCCGATGAAATATAGAAAATTTAATATAAAGTGGCAAAGTTTATATTTTGTTTATAACTTGTTTATAGAAAGTAGAGACATGTACTTTAAAATAGAACTATGGAAGGCTTCCATGTTCAAAAGCAAATTTAAAACAAAAAAGGGGATTTTATAAAATGAAATTAAAAAAGAAAACCGCAACAATTATAAGTTTTGCTATAGGTACTATAATGTTTACGACTACAGCTATGGCTCAAGTATTAACAAAAAGTGGATATGATCAACTTAAAGATTCATTTAAATACACAGCAGAAAGTTGTACCACTAAACTTTCAAGTTATACTGCTGACATGTCAGTTAGTCTAAAGGACAATGGTACTGTTATTTTTTCTGACAATGTACTTTATAAAGTTGATGTATCAACTGGAGCGAAAGAAACTATAACAACAGGACTTGAGGGTTCGAAAAAGACAGAAAGTTATAATTACTCTGATAAAAAAGGTTCTATATATAAAGGCAACGAACAAAATGTTTATTATTCAACTGAATTTGCAAATCCTCAGGAAAACACAGTTTCAAAAAACCCGTTTAAAGAAGAAGAAGCTGCAGATATAGAAAAAATTGCAGATGCTATTGTGGGTAATTTAAAAGATGCTGTTGTAGTTACTGAAAATGCAGATGGAACGAAGACTTTATCTGGCTCTTTAAGTGAAACTCAAATACCAGCGCTTATTAATGCAGTTGTATCTCTTCAATGTAAGAATGCAGTTGGTAATAATAACCCAAGTAATGAGAGTAGTATGCCTAAAATAACAAATGATGTATTTGTAAAAGATATTAAAGGAAATATGGTAACAACTAAAGATGGGTTAATTCAAAGTGTTCTTGGTAGTGGAGTGATCTCTGGTAAAGATGAAAGTGGCACAGAGCATAAATTAACATTCGAGCTATTGGCAAAGATGACGAATGTTAACTCAACTAAAGTTAGCAAACCAGATCTTACAGGCAAGAAAGTAGAAAAAAATATACAACAAGATTATAGTAAATTGACTAATCCTGAAAAGTATATAGGAAAATATAAAACAGACATTTTAATAGAAAAGGATGCTAAATTCGTAAAAATAGGTGAAAAATTCATAGATGTTACTGCGGTAGATGACAACAGTATTAGTGGAATATATAATGAAGAATTTGCAAAGGGATACGAAGAATATGCAACCAATAAAAAAGACTTTAAGTTTGATGTAAAATTCGAAAAGGATCAGCAATTGAACGGATCATTTAATGCAAAAAATTCTTCAAATGATACTATCAAAGGTAATATATCAATAAACCAAGGTTCAGCACAGATATACTTTTACTTAGATGGAAGCAGAAGTGGAAACATGTTAACTAATGATCAATACAGTAAAGTTTTTAACTAATAATAAATAAGGTATATGAAAATAAATAGTAAGTCAAACACATTAAAATACTGACTTGCTATTTATTTAAATATGGTACTAAATTTTGGGGGTACATAAATGGAGAAAGTTATTGAAATTAAAAACCTTTCAAAGGTATATAAAAATGGAAGAGGTATAACAGATATTAATCTTGATATACATAAAGGCGAGATCTTTGGTTTTTTAGGGCCTAATGGTGCTGGTAAAACTACTGCTATGAAAATAATGACTGGGCTTATAAAACCAGATAGTGGCGATGTCAAAATACTCGGACATAGTATCCTTACAGAATATGAGAAAGTAATGAGGAGCGTAGGTTGTATTATAGAAACCGCGGAATCCTATCTTTATTTAACAGCTTATGAAAATTTAAAACAAGTTTCAAGATATTATAAAGATGTTGATGAAGAGAGAATCCATGAAGTTTTAGAAATGACAGGAATGTTAAAATACAAAAATGAAAAACCAAGAAAATTTTCTCTTGGAATGAAACAGAGACTAGGAATAGCTGCTGCAATTTTACCACGGCCAGAAGTAATTATTCTAGATGAACCTTTAAATGGACTTGATGTTGAAGGCATGATATCTATGAGAAATACAATAAAGGACCTAGTAGAAAAAGAAAATGCTACATTTTTTATCTCAAGCCATCTTATCCACGATGTTGAGCTTACTTGTACCCATATTGGTGTATTATACAATGGACGAATGCTGAATGTAGACACCATGAAAAATATATTAAATAATTATTCGTCATTAGAAAATTATTTTGTTAGCGAGGTAGAAAGAAATGGTAGAATTTAAAGCTACTTTATTAAATGAAATTGAAAAATTATATAAAAGAAAAAAAGTTTTAGTTGCAGTGATTATATCACTTATTTTCATAATACTAGGGCAGTTATCTATGGTAGTATTAAGAACTGGTTTTGGACTGCGCGGGGTCTCAAGCATGGATTTCCCTATACTTGTGCTAGCAGTCGTGGTTAATACAATTCTTCCTCTGTTTACTGCACTTGTTACAATAGAAAGTTTTTCTGGAGAATTTTCACAAAACACTATGAAAATTGCACTTACGAGGCCTATTACAAGATTAAAATTTTATACAGCGAAGTTAACTGCAATTATGTTATTTATCCTTGCAAACCTTTTATTTTTAATGATTTTTTCAATACTCGCTGGTTGCCTTTTTAATTCAAATTCATTCTCATTTAGTAGTGTTATTAAAATCCTAATTTCTTATATTGTAACGTTGTTACCTATGGTGATTTTATCAATAATTATTGCATTTTTTGCAAATATAATTAGAAGTGGTATAGGTGTATTTTTCCTAGCAATTTTCGTTTTCGTTGCCTTTAAAGGGTTAGGGATAATTTTCTATAGATTTTCGGGCATGTTTATTACATCTATGACGAGTTGGTATACACTATTCATTATGGAAACTATTCCTACTTTTAAAATTTTTCTTCAGTTTATGATGATGCTAAGTTATGGTATACTATTTTTTACAGCAGGATATTATTTATTTGATAAAAAAGAATTTTAAAAGTCACGCTTAAGTGAATTCAGTGGATTTTGAGGTGAAAAGATGAATATAAAAAAACGGTTAATTCTCTCCAATACTATAACTATAGTAATTCCTTTTTTCATTACTATTATAGCAGCATTCCTATTTATTTTTGTTTCCTCAAGGGTTTTTAATAAGGATGTAAGTTATGATAGTTTTAAGAAATTCATATCTATAAAAACGGAGTTATCTGATACTAAAAGCGTTATATGGAAACAAAATTCTGATGACATGGAAGATCCAAAGTTTCAACAATATTTGTACCAGAAACTATCAAACATAAATGGAGAACTTATAATTTTAAAAAACAATAATATTATTTTCAAATCTAAGGATGTAAATAAAATTGATACAGAGAAATGCTTTTTAGAAGCTAAAACTAAATCTCAAAAAAAAATAGTCATAATTGATACTATAGCATACATGGTGGAAGTAGCACCAATTACGTTTAAAGATGAAGCTCTAGGAAATGTCATATTATTGGCACCAATTTTTGAGTATTCAGGTATTCTTGAAAAATTTATTGTATTTATCCTTGTGGTATTTCTTATCACGTTTATAGCAGTTAACATATTTATGTCCTATTTACTTTCAAAAAGAATAATAAAGCCACTATCACGTTTAAAAACTGCAGTAGGGGATATTAGTAAAGGTGATTTAAGTCTGGAAATTATTGAAGTTGGCGATCAAGAAATTAAAGATTTATGTGCAGATTTTGAAAAGATGAGAATACAACTTAAGGATTCTATTCGTATGAAAAAGAAGTATGATGATAATAGGACAATGTTAGTTTCTAGTATATCTCATGATCTTAAGACACCTATAACCTCAATAAAAGGCTATGTTAAGGGTATTATAGATGGAGTGGCAAACAATCCTGAAAAGGTACAGCGCTACTTAAAAACTGTTTATTCAAAAGCGGAGCAGATGGATGTTATGATTGATGATTTACTTTTATATTCTAAATTGGATTTGAGCCAGCTTCCGTTTAACTTTGAAAAAACGGATATTGTAGATTACTTTAATTATTGTATTCTTGAAAGTGCAATAGAACTTGAAAAATCCAATATAAAAATTTGTTTAAAAAACGATTTGAATGGAATAAAATACGTTGTGATTGATAGAGAAAGATTAATGAGGGTTATATTAAATATTATTGATAATTCTCGTAAATATATGGATAAGCAGCAAGGTGAAATTACAATAATGCTAAGAGAGACTAATTCTAGTATTATTATTGAGCTAAGAGATAACGGCTGCGGCATTGACGAAAATGATGTAACTAAAATATTTGATAGATTTTACAGGGCAGATGCTGCAAGAAGTGAAGCAAATGGAAGTGGACTAGGACTTGCTATTGCAAAACAAATTGTAGAGGGACATAAAGGGAAAATATGGGCTGTAAGTCATGAAAATCTGGGGACAAGTATTTTGATATCATTTGGAAAAATATTAGAAAAGTAGAGGGGTAATATGAAAAAAATTTTAATAGTTGAAGATGATGCATGCATTGCTGAACTTGAAAAAGACTATTTAGAGCTTGAAGGCTTTGAAGTTAAAATATGTAATAATGGGGTAGACGGGTTAAATGCTCTAAAAACAAACCAATTTGACTTGCTAATTCTTGATGTCATGCTTCCTAAAATCGATGGGTATACTGTTCTGCGTAGTTTGCAAGAGGAGAAGGATATTCCAGTTTTAATGGTTTCTGCAAAGAAAGAAGATATTGATAAAATTAAAGGGCTCAGTCTCGGTGCTGATGACTATATTACAAAGCCATTTAATCCCAGTGAGCTAGTTGCTAGAGTTAAGTCACATATTCGAAATTACGAGCGAATAAAGAACAAATTTAAGGTTAGTGTTAAAAGTAGTACTCTTATAATAAGGGGATTAGAAATAAAAAAAGATTGTAGGCAGGTATTTATAAATGGTGTTGAAATAAGTTTGGCTCAAAAAGAATTTGAACTATTATTATATTTAGCTGAAAACCCGAATAGGGTATTTAGTAAAGATGAATTGTTTGAAAAAATTTGGGGATTGGATGCTAATTCAGATACTGCAACTGTTACAGTGCATATTGGAAGAGTGAGAGAAAAAATTGAGGAATCTACGTCTGTTCCTCAATATATTGAAACTGTTTGGGGAAGTGGGTACAGGCTAAGGGTATAAGATATACTCTAAACCTGTATTTTTTATAATCATTTGCATTTTATGCAATAAGTAATACGAGTAATAAGGAATACATACCAAACATATATATATATCAAAGACTTTAAATCATCACATTCGAAGTTATTCATCACCTTCGGAGCTATTCATCACCTTCGGTGCTACAATATTAACGAGTTCAGAAGGAGATTTAGATTCTCACAGAGGTTTTATTTTTACGAAGGTAGTAATTCCTAACCTATGGAAGATGCAGAGCATGCCTTCTGAAATATCGTTAAGATTTATAAAATTCATTGACTTACGAACAAATGTTCGGTATAATGTAAATATAGAAAATCAAGGTGATTATACCTTTAAAGTATTTTTAAATATATAGTTGTTGTATTTTATAGCAGCTTGAAGTTATAGTTAAACTTCATTTTTAAATTACCACTTTAGTGGATTATTAAAAGGCTACTTTAATAGATTATTTAATTGGGGGTAAAACAAATGGAAAAAAAGGATTTACTGGTTAAGATTAATTATTCACAAGAGGGTAATGACAGTTTAGCAATAACTTATACTGCGAGTACAGATAAAGTTAATCATTCTTCTAAGTATTTAATTTGTGGGGGAATGTATAATAGAAATGGTGGAACTATAATGTTTAAGGCTAAGAATATAGAAGAAGCTACAGAGATAGCTAATAATAACCTAGTAGTAAGGCAAGTGCTAATAAATACGAGTATCTTAAACGGGATTATTTAATAAATAGTATACAGGAAATTAAGTTAGTTAATCGACTTTAGTGGATTAATCTACTAAAGTAGCTTAATCTACTAAAGTAGCTTGTTAATATAAATATCAAAAAGGATATTCTGAAATTAAGGAATATCCCTTATAACGTTTAATGCAACTTCACAAGGCATTAATATTGCATCTGCAAAGGTGATTGTTATATGGCAAATTCGACATTTATGATTACAATATCCAACTGATCTACTAATGAAACAATTGTACCAACTTCTTTAGCATTAGTAGTAGCTCCTATTTTTACGATTTTAACTTCCGGTCTTAAAGCAAAGTTAGGAAATACATCCGTTACCACGCCGATGTCACCAGTACTAAGTTTTACTAGGGTTCCAGGTGGATAAGGAACAACAGCCTTAGAAAATACTTTTACCATTTCATAATCAAATTGAGTATCACCATGGGAAAGTATATACTCTACAGCATCATTAGGGCTCATAGCTTTTCTATATGGCCTGTCAGATGTAAGTGCATCATACACATCTGCAATAGCAACAATTCTAGCAAATCTATTTATTGATTTATCCTTTATATTATCTGGATATCCGTGTCCATCAATTTTTTCATGATGTTGAAGAGCTACAATTCTAGCAGGAGCAGATATATCCAAACATCCTTTTAAATAATTATATCCCTTTGTAGTATGTTCTTTTATAGTTTCAAACTCTTCATTAGTTAATGGACCAGGTTTTAAGACTATATCTTTTGGAATAAGAACTTTGCCTATGTCATGTATCAATGCACCCATACATAAAGTATAAAGCTCATTTTGATTTAGTTGCAATTGAACACCTAATACTAGAGAGATTACAGCTACGTTTACACTATGTTGGTACGTATAATTATCCATGCTTTTAATGTCTACCAGATTAATCATTACATTTTTCTTGCTTATGATTTCATCAATTATATCTTTAGCAATACTCCCTATAGACTCGAAATAGGCTTGTTTTTCTTTTGCAAACTTTTTTTCATTAAAATTTGCATTGTTAGAATATAAACTGTATTTTTCAAAGCTGTAGAAGGTTTCTTTTATAGCTTTTATAGCACTTTGGCGAAGTTCAGGTTTTATTACATCTTCAATTACGGAATTACTATATTCATCGTTAATATATATAGAATAAATTTGTAACCGTTTGATTCTTGTTAAAAAAAATTCAGTTAATATAACTCCTTCTCTTAATAGAATCCTTTCATCATTATCAAATATAGTTTTAGCCAAAGAATCTCCTGGCTTTGCAAATTCAATTGGTACGAGTCTCATAAATTACCACACCCCAAATATAAAGAATTAATCCAATTTAGTGAATTTTTAATAGATTTTAATATTAAACTCAAATTAATATTAAAGCTAATTTTTAGCAAAAAAAATTATTATATATTGCATAGAAATTTAGAATTATAAAAAAAATATATATAATAGTATATTTTACACTATTAAGAGAAAAAATTACACTGTTTTTTATTAATAACGTAAAATAATATGTTTTACAACATATTATGTAATTGTAGTTACAATACATATAATGTTAAAAATGGTATAATAGGAATTGTTAATAAAACAATGGAGATGGAACTAAAGGAGGTTATGAATTAGGGTAATTGTATATTCATGTTTACTATAATATGATAGCTTTTGTATGATTACAGTAGAGTATATTACAAAGAGTTTTCGAAATAAGGTTGAATACTTAAAATTATGAACTATAATAAAAGATGAAATCACCAATCTTAAAACTAAATTGTAGTTAAAATTGATGTTTTAATAATTTTAATTGGGAGGAAATAGAATGGACACATTATCACGAAATGATATTTGTTGGTGTGGCAGTGGTAAAAAATATAAGAAATGCCACATGGACCAAGATACATTTATAAGTAATATAGAGGAAAAAGTAGGTTATAAAATACCTAGAGATATCATGAAGACAGAGCAGCAAATAGATGGTATAAGAAAAAGCTGTAAGCTAACACATGAGATACTTGATATGGTTGGGCCGATAATGAAAGTCGGAGTAACTACAAATGAAATAAATACTTTTGTACATAACTACACTGTGGAGCATAATGCGTATCCAGCACCACTAGGCTATGCTGGATTCCCCAAAAGTGTATGTACATCTATAAATGATGTAATATGTCATGGTATACCTGATGAGACAGTTCTAAAAGATGGCGATATAGTTAACGTAGACGTGACTTGCATATTAGATGGCTATTATGGAGATGCCAATAGAATGTTTATAATTGGGGAAGCATCTAAAGAAGCAGTAGATTTGGTGCGTGTGTCAAAGGAGTGTCTTGAACTTGGTATTAATCAGGTAAAACCTTACAATACCCTTGGAGATATAGGATATGCTATTCAGGAGCATGCAGAAAGTCTTGGATATTCTGTAGTATATGATTATGGTGGTCATGGTGTTGGGCTTGAGTTTCATGAAGAACCTTTTGTACCTCACATAGGAAGAAAGGGAGAGGGCATGATAATACTGCCTAATATGACTTTTACTATTGAGCCTATGATTAATATTGGGAGTCCAGAATCTGATGTTCTTGAAGATGAGTGGACAGCTGTTACAATTGATGGCTCATTATCATCTCAGTGGGAACACACCATACGTGTTACTGAAACTGGATATGAGATACTAACGTAGTATTATATAATTAAAATACCCCCATACTTATGGGGGTATTTTACAGGTTGTTTACAAACCCAGTATAATTTTTTATTATACTGGGTTTTTTTTACATGCAATTATGCGATAGCATTTTGATTTATGTAGAAATTAGAAATAAGCACTAAATTTTTAG
>JBLHPD010000051.1:0-23560 GCA_047624165.1 Clostridium sp.
TTTTCATAGGTGAATGTATCTATATCCAAATCTAAGGCTTTCAAAAAATTATCCCCGTAAAGTTTTTTAATAAACATCTCATAGTCTTGTTTTATTAGTGCAAAATGTTTTTCATCATAATGGTATCCTTTTGTATCATTATTCATTTTTTCTATGATCCCATATAGTTGATATATGTAACTCATTTCTTTTAAACTAAATTTTTTTTCCAAAGCTGAAATAGATACAGCATAATTAGAGTTCATGGGTATAGGGTAAATGCTAATTTTATCATTATCATCAAATTCTTTTAACGTTCTTAAACTTTGAAATAAAGCTGTGCATATATCTAATCGAATATTAATCACATACTCACTGAGTTTAAGCGCTTTATTTTGCTCCTGATACTCTCTATTAGCTTTTTCAATTTTACTTTGCGTCTCTATTGCCCTACAAGTTGAATTTTTAGTTATAAACCAACTGAAAATGCCACCTAAAATTGCACCAATTATAATAGACGTAGATGATATAATTGGATTTATAAGATTATCAGGTATAAATGACAGGGATTCGAACATCACAATTTCTCCTTTCTAAAAAAGTAATTCTACACTATATTTTCCATACAAAACGATTTTCATACAAAAATATTTTGACAAGACAATGGTAATTAGAGTATTGTTTGTATATAAGGCAAGTAATTTTATTGAAGGAGACTACAAATAATGAATAATCAGAATGATAACAAAGGGCAAATAAGAAGTAATATACCTATTGGTATTACTGTAGACGTTGTATTAAAAAAGGACCAAAGAACAGATAAACTTACCAGAGGGGTAGTAAAAAGGTTGTTAACAAACTCGGCAGTACACCCAAGAGGTATCAAAGTTATGTTAGAAGATGGTCAGGTAGGCAGAGTTCAAGGTATAATATCAAAATAAATATAATATTAAAAGTCGATTTACCATTCTTCTATTTCTAAATGGTAAATTGACTTATGTAATATAATGAATTATAATTTGCATTTCTATCAAAAATTTTACTTGCATTTCTAATTCTAATGATGTATACTTATAGAGTTACCTAGTCGCAATAAAATATTTGCTGAAGTATAAAATACTTGCTAATACATTGCAAAAATGGATCATTAGTTCACTTAACAAAAGAGAAGACATGAATTTTAAAATTTCAATTCTTTAATTCTTACCCTCTTCACTCTAAAATTTCTTAATGAATCCCTTATGAAAAATTTTGTTGAATAACGTACTGATAACGCTTATAACATACCGTGGTTTGTTATAGCAAGACTTTAAATCAAATTAAAGGGCGAAATAATCATTATTTATTTTGTGCCACATTAGACTATTAAGGAGGTGTTTATATGATAAAAAATGAACTAATTGAAATTACAGAAGATGTAATCAATGAATGTCTAGAATGTTTAGACTAACAACAAAAAAGCAAATCTATCACTGCTAATGCTCTAGTGAAGGTTTCTTTTTTTTATATAAAATTATTTTCTATATTTTTACTATTAAGGTTAAATTAGAGAAATCTCTTTCTATATTAGATAATTCTTATGTTTATGGGTA
This sequence comes from Clostridium sp., assembly GCA_047624165.1. GTDB lineage: Bacteria > Bacillota > Clostridia > Clostridiales > Clostridiaceae > Clostridium_AD. The sequence goes on from JBLHPD010000051.1 coordinate 1,572, forward strand.
ATATTTAAAAAATATTTTCAAATAAATTGATGTCTGAATAGAGGGGATTTCATTTATGTATAGAATAAGTAATAGTACAGAATATTCTGTACTTGAAAGGGAGTGCATAAAATGTTAACGATTTCTTTTATTAGTGGTGAAAAAGAATTATTTGAATTAAAACAATCTGAATCTGATCTGTTTAAAAGTTGGTTTTACAATTTTGATAACTCCAGGCCTCATGAAATTAACACTATGGGTAAGAAATATTTATTTAACAAAAAGGCAATAGCTTATATTGAGATAGAGCCTTAGGTTTTAATACTACATCAAAGCAATTGGTAAATTTTAATATGAATTAGAATAAAAGAGATATAGTGCGATGGATCGCGCTATATCTTTTTAATAGTTATTTACATAATATATAGGTAGAAAGGTATGGTACAATTACCTCGTTAATACAAGTTTTAGGTCCTTTACTCACACCTATTTTATTTACTTCATATTCATTTGCTAAGATCTTCCACTCTGTGGTGTCCGATAAAATAATTTTTATTTCTTCCTTGTTCGCATTATGAATTATAATTAATTTACGGTATTCCTTAGTGAAGCTGGAAGTTAGTTCATAAGCTACGCAGTTACAAGGCGCTTCAAGGAATAACAACGAGTTTCTTACTTCACAATCATTGTCTAAGGTCATTACCTTTTGGCTTTTTCTTAAAGAAATTAAACCCTTAATATATTCATAGGTTTCTGAGAACTCGGCTTTCCTACTCCAGCGTATTTCATTCACAGCATCACCAGAATTATAACTATTGTGGTTTCCTTGTTTGGTCCTTAGTATTTCAGTTCCACCTTGAATAAAAGGCACTCCTTGAGAGGTAATGATTATAGCTAAAGCCAATCTATTCATTTTTTCTCTTTCTAAATGAGTATTATTAGGATTGCTTTTTTCAAATTTATCAAATAAGCATAAATTATCATGAGCACTTACGTAGTTTATAGATTCTCCAGGATTTTTCGAGAAATCACATATTTCATCGTAAAAATCAATGCCACCAACAATCCCCTTTTTAACTTCTAGCTCGAGTTCTACTCCACCATTTACAAAGCCCACCTGGATACCGTCATTATCTCCCTTTATTGCATTTCTTAGATCATCATTAAATACAGATATCTGCATACCCTTTTGATTACCTTTTTTAAACTGTAATGAAGATGGTAATGATGATGCCCCCCCTGTCCATGGCTCCCCATAAATAATAATATCTGGGTTAATAACTTTTGCTTGCGTCACTATTTCTTTCATTGTATCAATATCATAAAGAGCCATTAAATCAAATCTAAATCCATCTATTTGGTATTCCTCTGCCCAGAACTTAATACTATCTACTATAAATTTTCGCATCATCGGTTTCTCAGACGCAGTTTCATTTCCACATCCTGAACCATTAGTACAGTTGCCCTCGTCATCTTTTCTATAGTAATACCCCGGTACCAAGATGTCCATTGGTGAATTTCCTGTAGTAGAGGTATGATTATATACAACATCCATAATTACACTAATGCCATTTTCATGCAGTGTTTGAATCATATTCTTAAACTCTTTAATTCGAACAGTACCGTCTCTAGTATCTGTAGCATATGAACCTTCAGGAACATTATATAAATATGGGTCATATCCCCAATTATAGCCACCCACAGTTTCATCCACACTTGCAAAATCAAAAACAGGTAATAAATGAACATGAGTTATTCCTAAATCTTTAAGGTGGTCGAGTCCCGTAACAACACCCTCAGGAGTTTTGGTGTTTTTTTCAGTTAAAGCTAGATATTTTCCTTTATTTTCAATTCCTGAATCTTGCGATACTGAAAAATCCTTAACATGTAGTTCATATATTACTGACTCAGTTCTGTTAATTGGTACAGGTTTTTTATGAATTTTCCAATTGATAGGATTTAGAGATTGAAAATCAACAATCATACCCTTTTTCCCATTAGCACTTGCACCTTTAGTATAGATATCTGGTGTTTCCTTTTCTTCTTCACCATTTAATACTAAATAATTATAATATTTATTTCTAAAATTGCCATTAAGTTTAAACTCCCAAACTCCATTTTCCCCTTTGATCATTTCATGCCTTTGACCTAAGTCATCATTAAAAGTCTCATAAACCACTACTGTAATTTTTTCGACAGTTGGTGCCCAAACCTTAAATGTTGTATTTAGCGTAGTATACGTTGCACCTAAATCATCCCCCTCGTAAGTGGATTCGTCAATTTGTAATATTTCTCCCATTATTAATTCTCTCTCCTTAAAAATAATAAAAAATATAGTAAGGGTTATTTTATTCATAATATGTAAGCACACCTAAAAAATAACCATAGTAATCTAGCATTATTTTGTTGACTCTCTTTCAACCAATTTTGTATCAATAATATAATTACTAATATATTCCTTGTCATTTTCTAATTTATTAATCAATAATTTAACTGCAAAATAACCTAATTCTTCAGAATTAATATCTACTGAAGATAATGCAGGAATTCTGTAAGTTGCAAGGGGTGTGTTATTAAACCCAACAATAGAAATATGTTGATCTGACATTTCGCTTATAGCTCTCGATGCACCAAAGGCAATTAAATCATCTGTGGTGACAACAGCAGTAGGGCTTGAGTTATTTAAGATTTTTTTCATAGCATCATATCCACTATTTTCTGTAAATTCTGCTACTTGTATCATGTTTTCATCTATTTTTATTCCAATATTATTCATTGCACTCTTATAACCTTCTAATCTATTTATAGTTACATTAAGATTAGGAGAACCTCCTATAAATGCAATTTTTTTCTCGCCCTTTTGTATAAGATAATTAACAACACTATACATGGCGTGAAAGTTATCATTATCAACCCATAAAATTCCTTCGGTGTTTTCTGGCTTACCTATAACTACGAAAGGATAATCTGCTTTTTTTAAATAGGCAATACATTTGTCATCCTTCCTTACTGTTGCTAAAATAACCCCATCAATTCGTCTACTATTTATTAAACTTGCTATATACTCTACTTCTTTATCTTCATTACTACTGTAAGCATACAAAATATAATATCCTTTTTTTTGCGCATAATGACTTATGCCTCTCATAATTTGAATAAAAAAAGGATTAACAAATAAATCCTCATCAGTGTTAGGTAAAATAAGTCCTATTGTTTTTGTTGTTTTACTAACTAGGCTCCTAGCTATTGCATTAGGATGATAATCCATTTCCTTCAATGCTTTATAGACTTTTTGTTTTGTTTCGTCACTAATTTTAGGATTATCCGCAATTACTCTTGAAACTGTTGAGGGTGATACATTCGCTAGCTTAGCTACATCTTTTATAGTTACTGACATGAAAAAATCACTTCCTACTTTCTAAAATAATCTATGCTCATTATATTATTAAATATTATATTAAGCAAGGTTATGCATAAGGGACATTCAAGTAACTAATAAGTAAGTTACTTTACTTTTATTGCAACAATGATCCCCTTCATAAAAAATAATAAAAAATATTTTGTGCAAACGCATTCACAAATGTGTATTTTTATATTATTATAATACAATAGGGTTTAAAACATTATATATAGCAGTGTAAAAATAGATAAGTATACTGACTATTTATTTTTTTTGAAGATAAGTAAAATTAAAGGGGGAAGTTATGAATAACATTAAAGCATTTATATTTGATTTAGATGGTGTATTAGTTGACACTGCTAAATATCATTATTTGGCATGGAAGAAGCTAGCAGAAGAGCTAAACATTGAGTTTTCTGTAAAAGACAATGAGAGGCTAAAAGGTGTAAGCAGAATGCAGTCACTGGAAATACTATTAGAGATAGGAAATATAACATTGGATCCAGATAAAAAAAATGAACTAGCTGAGAAAAAGAATATTTGGTATGTGGAATATATTTCGAAATTAACACCTCTGGATATTTTACCTGGGGTTATAGGTTTTTTAGAAAGTGCCAAGGCAAATAGCATGAAAGTAGCCTTAGGTTCTGCAAGCAAAAATTCTATGCTTATTCTTAATAAGTTAAATTTAACGGATTATTTTGATGTGATAATTGATGGTACAAAAGTGTCTAAAGCAAAGCCTGATCCTGAGGTTTTCTTAAAAGGTGCTTTGGCGCTTAAAGTATTACCTTGTCAGTGTATTGTATTTGAGGATGCGGAGGCTGGCGTTGCAGCTGCTATTAATGCAGGAATGTATTGCATTGGAATAGGTTCTAAAAATATATTAAAAAAAGCTGATTTAGTGCTTTTAAATTTTGTAGATATGACTTTTGATAAAGTAAAATTATAAGGAGGTTTTAATGGAATACTACTATAAATTATATAAATGGAATATCATTGAAGAAGGATTCAATGCTGCAAGCAATGAAATATCTGAGAGTATTTTTAGTTTAGGCAATGGATGGCAGTAGTTCATGGTTTTGGTGGCCTACGTGTTATGGATAACAAATTAGTTTTAAATCCAACCATCCCGGAGCACTGGTGCTCATGTTCCTTTTAAATAATGTTTAGGGGTGCTCTACTAAACATTAAATTTACTGCAACCATCCTTCAAATACAAAATGAGAATAATATCGCAGTGAACTTATCAGTGTATAAAAAAGATTATAGATTAAGTGAACATAATTTATTAAAAATTAAAATAGTATAACATTCAATATATTTTAATTAACCAAAAGCTTAAGCTTATATTTTATATGCTTAGGCTTTTCTTGTTTCTATTTACTCATACCAATTAATTTGATAAAATAAAATAGGTTTACATTATAAATAAGTTAGAAAAACAAAAGAAAGATTTATAAATGGAGGTAACTATGACTTTTAATAATAGCAAAATTAAATCAATATCAGATAGAATTATGAATAGAGCAATTAAAAGTGGTTTTAATAAGGATCAACTAGAAGATTTCTATGTAGAATCACTATTAAAGCAAACAACTTCTCCTAGAATCAAAGATTTTATTGAATTATCTTATTATAAGGGAATATTTAAAGGTTTTCAGTATTCTGATACATTAATTAATTTAAATATTGAGCAAAAAAGCACTAATATTTATACTGCTGAACTAGAAAAACAAAATATCAATCTAACTAGAAGATTACAAGCTCTTAATGATATAGTTTTTGAAATCAAAGAGCCTTCCAAAAATACAGGTAAGTTGATTCAAGATGGGAAAAATTTTCTTTCGTATAGAAATAAATTTATGAAAAACATAAATAATGCAATAAAAATGGCATGGGATAACAAGAGTTTTCTAGACAAAAAATAGTTAATTTATATAATTCATAGTATAAACATTTTAAACTAAATTGCTTTTTAATTTATATTTTGGAAATACTTACAAATCTTTATCATATAATAGAGTAATATAATTATAAAGAAGATGATAATATTAAAGATGATAAAAATTATTTTATTCAATTAAATAGTAAAGTAGAAAAAATGCTTAGAACATCTGAATTTTTAGGTTCTGGTCATAATGGAATAGTTTATTTACTACCTAACAAAAGAATAATTAAGATTTTTAAAGATAAAAAAATTTGTGAAATCGAATATAATATTTTCAATAAAACTAGAAAAAGCAAATATTTCCCCAAAGTTTACGAACATGGTGATTACTACATTGTACGAGATTACGCAAGTGGACAACAGTTAGATAAGTATATAAAGAAGCACGGTATAAATAAGGAAATATCACACAATATTATGGAACTTATTTTAGAATTCAAGAGGCTTAATTTTCGTAAACTAGATATTAGGTGTAAGGACTTGTATTTAAAGGAAGATTTTTCAATTACTGTAATTGATCCTAAAAATAATTATTCTAAAAAGGTTATTTACCCCAGACATCTAATGAAAGGGCTAACCCATCTAGGCGTATTAGATGAATTTTTAACAGTAGTTTGTGATGAACATCCTGAAATTTATGAGTTGTGGAATTTTAGGTTTAAACAATACTTAGAAAAAAATATTAAATAACTATTTGAATGTACTTACGCATCTAAAATAGTATAAGAAACTGTAACTCACTAGAATTGCAGCCTCTTATATTGTTTTTTGTTATAACACATTTAATTCTCTTAACTCATTTAGAAATTGTTGGAAATCTAGGACTCTTGAAGAATCCAATATAATTTTTGCACTTCTATTTGTTTTTTTATCATCCGTAACAAGGGTATAGTCTTTATTCTTTTCACAAATATCAATTAGACCATAGTCATTTATGGAAATTTTATCTCCATTAACAATATATATATTGTTATTCTTTTGATATTTAATGAAATCACTCTGTAAGTGCTCTTGCGTAAAACTAGGATCTTTATCAGTAATAATATGCGTTAATAATTTCAAGAATTTATTTGATAGTATAAAGTCTTTATTAAATTGCACATACTCTTTTACGGATAGTTCTCCAGCTATATCCTCAGAGATTTTAAAATCAATCCATTTTATATTTTCAATAGTATCAAGCAAGGTAGGATATTTATTCCACACTTTTATAACTATATTAGTATCCAATAAATATTCTTTACAAATCATTGTTTTATCTCCTTTTAGAATTAAATCTATATTAGATTTTTAATAAAAAGATATTTGTATTGTTATTGTCACTTTAAAATTTCTACTGGGCTTCAAATAAATTCATACTAAAGTATCTTTCAGCTCTATCAGGTAGGATAGTCACTATATTTTTATCCATGCCATATTTTTCTGCCATCTTTTCTGCTGCCCATACATTAGCTCCAGCTGAGATTCCAACTAAAGCTCCTGCTACTCTTGCTATTTTCTTAGATGTATCAATAGCCTCATTATCAGTAACCATTATTATATCATTAATCAATGAAACATCTAGTACTTGTGGAATAAATCCATCCCCTATTCCTTGTATTTTATGAAACCCTGGAGGATGACCTAATAAAGCAGAAGCATTTTTTGGTTCTACTGCAACAATAATACATTTCGGATTTTTTTCTTTTAAAAATTTACCTATACCTTGAAGGGTTCCTCCACTACCTATACCTGATACGAAAATATCAACATTGCTGTCTAATTCATTCCATATTTCAAGCGCAGTTGTATTATAATGAATTAATGGATTATTAATGTTAGTAAATTGATTAGGAACGAAAATATTAGGATTGTTTTTTAATTGCCTTTTAACCTCATCTAAAGCACCTTGAACATTTGATTCCATGGGGGTTAATATAAGTTCCCCACCGAGTAGCCTTATTGTTTTCTTTCTTTCATCACTCATATTCTCAGGCATTACAATAACAACTTTATAACCCTTTTGAATTCCGACTAAAGTTAGACCTATCCCTGTATTTCCTGAAGTTGCTTCCATTATTGTCATCCCAGGCTTTAATATTCCTTCGTTTTCTGCTTGTTCGATCATAAATTTTGCGATTCTGTCTTTTATGCTTCCACCTGGATTAAGAAATTCAGCTTTAGCAAATATATTTGAACCATATAATTTTTTTAAGCTTATAAGTGGCGTATTTCCAATCAAATTTATAATACTTTTAGTATACACTTCAATCACCTACTGTTAGTTTTATTAATATTATATTCACTAATAAATAAATGGTTAACTAATATTATATTATTAAACTTCTTGCTGATTTTGCCTTGATAAATGCAAATAATGGCATTATAATTTAGGTAGTAATAATTGTTATTATTATTATTAAAAATAACTTCAAGGAGGGCAAAATGGTTGATGTAAACTATAAAATTACAGATAAAACTAATTGGCAAGGACGAATTGATAGTGAAAGTGATTTTGATTCCTTTAGATGGCATCAATGGGTGAATTTTATTGATTTAAGAGAAGAAAATTTAATTCCATTCAAAGGGACTCTAGGATTTGCCTTTGTAGGTTTTTGTTGTGATGCAGGGGTTAAACGTAATAAAGGCAGGACTGGCGCTGCTAAAGGGCCTGAAAGTATACGGAAAGAACTAGCTAATCTCCCTTGTCGCTTTACGGAGGAAGTAAAACTTTTTGATGCAGGCAACGTTTTTTGCGAGAATATATCTTTAGAAGAAAGTCAAAATTTACTTTCCAAAGCAATAGAGAAAATTTTAAGCCTAAATCTTTTCCCAATTGTTTTAGGTGGAGGCCATGAAATAGCTTTTGGACATTATAACGGTATATTAAATTACTTAAAGCAAAGTAAAACGAGTCCTAATATAGGTATAATAAATTTTGATGCCCATTTTGACATTAGACCTTATCCAAGTGGGGGTAGTTCAGGAACTATGTTTAGGCAAATAGCAGATATTTGCAAGTCAGAAAACTTAAAATATTCTTACCTATGTATCGGAGTCCAAAAACATAGTAATACTATTGATTTATTTAAAACCGCAGATAAACTTGGGGCTGAGTACATATTAGCAAAAGATATTGTAAATAGTGATAACTTAAATGTGTTAGAAAGATTAGATAACTTCATAAAATTTCAAGATGAAATTTACATAACCATATGTTCCGATGTATTTTCATCAGCATATGCACCTGGTGTAAGTTCATCACAACCCTTAGGATTAGATCCCGAAAGCGTATTAAAGTTCCTTAGCTATATTTTAAAGTCTAATAAGGTAATCAGTTTTGACATAGCAGAAGTTTCACCAAGGTTTGATCAAGATGAGGTTACTGCAAATTTAGCCTCAGTATTGATTTTCTCAATAGTTAACTCTCTATGTGAAATTCATGGTTTAGACTTATAAGAGCTAACAAAAATATTAGCAAATCAAAACACAAAGGAAGGGGTAGCTGCTTTGCAGCTAACAAATAAAACTATGGAAGTACACGTATTTTTAAAAGGTAATAAAGAAGCTGTTATTTATAAAGGTGACAGAATTGATGTTTTAGATTTTGAAATGAACAAAGTTAAATATAAACAAATTAGATATTTTAGAAAAGGTTTGAGTAAAAGTGAACTAGTAGAAGAAGAAAGTATAAAAAAAATAGTTGAAAAAGAGTAATAATAAATACCTATATCCGCAATATATGGATATAGGTATTTATTATTATTCACTATTTTCTTCTTTTGTTTTTTGCCTTATTTTTATTTTCCTGTCTACTACCCTGATTTGGCTTACTTGCGGTAATTATAGGTTTACTTTTCTTTTTAAAGTTTGTATCTGTAGGCTTGCCTTTAGTGGTACTTTTTACAGTTCTTCTATCATCTTTGCCCTTTTGTTGTTTAGGTTTTAAATTTGAGTTATTTAACTTTTCCTTGTTTTTGTTCCCCCTTGGTTTTATTAAACACTTTGGTCCATAACCAATAAGGTCTTCTCTATTTGCTTCTGTTAAAGCTGAGTACACTAAATCGTATTTCATAGGATCTCTATATTGAAGAAGTGCCCTTTGCATAGCTTTTTCATGCTTGGTTTTAGGTACATAAACTTCTTGCAGGGTTTCTGGATCAAGTCCTGTATAAAACATGGTTGTTGATGGTGTTCCTGGAGTTGGGCAAAAATCTTGGACTTGTTCAGGTTGGTAATTAGTATCCCTAAGGTATTCAGCTAGTTCTACTGCTGAACTTATGCTACATCCTGGGTGACTAGACATTAAATACGGAATAAGATATTGTTTCTTTCCTATCTTTTCAGTAGCCTTATAAAACTTTTCCCTGAATTTATCATAAGTTTTCCCTGCTGGTTTGCCCATATATTTTAAAACTTTGTGAGATACATGCTCTGGTGCAACTTTTAATTGACCACTGACATGGTGCTCAATAAGCTCATTAAAAAAGGTTTCGTTTTTATCTGCCATAATATAATCATAACGTAGCCCTGAACGTACAAAAACTCTTTTAATATTTGGTAATTCGCGAAGCTTTCTGAGTACATTTAAATACTCCATATGATCAACATTTAAATTCTTGCATGGGGCAGGATGTAAACATTGCTTATCTTTGCAAGCACCTACTTTTAATTGTTTATCACATGCGGGCTTTCTAAAATTGGCTGTAGGTCCTCCTACATCATGGATATATCCTTTAAACCCCTTTAATTTTGTAATTTCTATTGCTTCCTCTATTAATGATTTTTCACTTCTGCTTTGCACAATTCTACCTTGATGAAAGGTTATGGCGCAAAAAGCACAGCTACCAAAACACCCTCTTGAACTAACTAAACTGAACTGAACTTCCTCTATAGCTGGCACGCCACCCAGTTTTTCATAAATAGGATGGTAATTTCTTTGGTATGGCAAGGCATAAACAGCATCTAATTCATCTCTTGTAAGTGGCATTTCTGGTTTGTTTTGCACAATATACTTATTAGTATGCCTTTGCACTATAATTCCACCACGAATTGGGTCTTGTTCATCATATTGTATTTTAAAAGCCTCTGCATATTTTTTCTTATCATTGCAGACTTCCTTATAAGATGCTATTTCAACATGTTCACCTATATCTTCTATATTCTCTGTTACATAACAAGTTCCAAGAACACGCGTAATGTCTTTTATATCTATACCTTCATTTAATTTATTCGCAACATTAACAACTTGTTTCTCACCCATGCCAAATATTAGTAAATCTGCACCACTATCTATTAGCATGGACTTTCTTACCTTGTCACTCCAATAATCATAATGTGCAAATCGCCTTAAACTTGCTTCTAAACCTCCAATAATAAGAGGAATACCTTTATATGATTCTCTTATTTTATTGCAGTATACAATTGTTGCTCTGTCAGGCCTAAGCCCCATCTTTCCACCAGGAGAATACAAGTCTTTTTCTCTTATTTTCTTACTTACAGTATAATGATTAACCATAGAATCCATATTACCAGAATTCACTAAGAATCCTAGTCTAGGTTTGCCGAGTTTCTTAAAGTCTTCTGTATCCTTCCAATCAGGTTGAGCGATTATCCCTACTTTATAGCCTTCACTTTCTAAAACCCTTGAAATAATTGCCGTTCCAAAACTATGATGATCTACATATGCATCACCAGTAACTATAATAAAATCTAATTCGGTCCAACCTCTATCTAAAATATCATTTTTACTAATAGGTAAATATTTGTTATCTTTCATTATTTACACCTTCTTTTGCTTTAATCATAAATTCCAATATCTAATTTAGAATACAATTATAGCATTCTTTATGATTTAATTCTTTGAAAATAATAAATTCAACAAATTTCAAGGATATCTCCTTCTTTAATATTATTAAATGAACCTTCTTTAGATTCTACGACAATTTTAGCTCCCCTTACCTTAGTAATAATTTTCCCTGGCCTTAAATTTTCTATTTTTCTAATAACATGCATTTGTTCATTAAGAAACAAAATATCAATATTAAACTTCATAGAAAATGTATGGATACTATTGCAAGGCTTTAGCAGAATAGCATCATGATGAGGATTCTTTCTAAACATATACCCCAAAAGCCTTTTAGTATACGAATCAGCTATGAATACATTAATGATGATTTTGCCCTTATATTTTAATACTTTAGTCATATCATCACCTCTAGAGTATCTTTAACATTTTAATAACAGTTGGACCTAAAATTATGATAAATATTGAAGGGAAGATAAAAAATATAAGTGGAAATAACATTTTAATAGGTGCTTTCATCGCCGTCTCTCTTGCAACTTGTTTTCTATGTTCGCGTAAGGCTTCGGACTCAAGTCTTAAGACGTGCGCTAGGCCAACTCCTAAATCATCAGCTTGAATTAATGATGTAAGTAGCATAGATAGTTCCTTTACTTCACACCTCTCACTCATATTCTTAAGTGCTACTTTCCTTTGTATCCCCATACGTATTTCTTTGAGTGTTTTTGCAAATTCATCGCATAACTCTCCTCTTATATTTGCAATAACTCTCGCCATGGCACCATCAAAAGACAACCCAGCTTCAACGCTTACTGTAATTAAATCCAGTGTATAAGGTAATTCCCTTACAATCATTTTTTTTCTTGTACTAATTTTTCTTGAAAGGTAGAAATTAAATATTGTGCTAATAAGTAACATTATAATTAATGCAATAAGGAGCGCCTTTAAAAAATCAGCTTTGATACTATAGCTTAGAAACCCAAATAATATTGAAAAAATTAACATTAGCATAATTCTAATATATAACCAATTCTCGGGGGTTTTATTTTTCAATAATCCTGCCTTTTCTAATTTTTTCTTAATCTGTGTAATTTTTCGACTTGGAGTTGCTTTAATTATAAATAGGCTTATTTTTTGATAAAAAGGCATAAGTGCTCTTTGCGAAAATGATATTTTATCCATATTTGATCTATCAACGGTATCAATATTTTTCACTTGTTTTATTCTGAATGCAATGGTCAACTTACTTTTATATAGTATAAGCATAGTCCCATAAAAGAACATAAATATAATTATAAAACAGATAAATACTATAATATATAGCATATGTTATCACCTCAACCATTATTTTTAATTACACATCAATTTTTATAATTTTTCTAATAATAATTAAACCTATTATTTGACTTACAAATGCAGTTATAACCATTTCTAGTCCAATAGTTGTAGTGAACAAAATCATGATATACTCCTTATTAGTAAAATAAAGTGTAATAGCTATGAAAAACGGAATAAGCATTACAATGATTGCTGAAAGTCTACCTTGCGCAGTTAGTGTTTTAAGTTCATTTTGAATCTTCTGCCTCTCTCTTATAGTATTTGAGATATTATCCAATATCTCTGATAAATTTCCTCCTATGTCCTTTTGAATTAAAATAGCATTTACTATTAATCTAAGATCTTCCGATTCCATTCTATTTAACATATTATTTAATGCTATATCTTCTGAAATACCTAACCTCATTTCCTTTAGTAGTTTCTTAAATTCTTTAGCAAAAGGATCTTTTGTTTCTTCAGATACTGCTGCAATGGCTTGTAAAAAAGAGTAACCTGCTTTAAGTGAGTTTGAAATGATCATTGTGCCTTCATTTAGTTGCTGGTTAAATGTCTTAACTCTTTCTTTTTTTCTATGGGATATAATGACTTTGGGTAGGTTCCAAATTAGAATAAATATGAAAAGTACAATAATAAAATTCTTTGAAAGTGCATATGTTAAAAGTGCAAAAGTTGTTGATGTAAGCATTTTTATTACCAATAGTTCTTCTACTGTAATAGGTATATCGCTTTTTAGTAGTTCCATTTCTATTTTTCTATCATGTTTCTCATTTAATTTAATATTGGGAATTAGATTTGATAACATTTTTAAAATGCTTATTGTATTTTTCTTCTTACTTTCAACTTTTTCTTTTATTGCATAATCTTCATCAAAGTATCTTAGTTTATCAATGGACTTTTCATGATGAAATTTAACTAGTAAAATTGCACTTAGCATTGACCAAACAAAGAAAAAAATAAGCAACATTATAATGTATATCATTTTAATCACATCCACTTTTTATTTTCATGTGCCTTAGTTAAGAATTGTAATTTATTAGTAAAAGATGCCCCCAGGTATATTAATACCTCTTTCTTTGAATTTTTCAAGAAATTTAGGCATGACACCTGTAAATACATATTCTCCCTTGACTTTTCCTTTATTATCTAGTCCTCTTTGTTCAAATTTAAATATATCCTGAAGGGTTATAACATCGCCTTCCATACCTTGAACTTCTGTTATATGGGTTATTCTTCTACTACCGTCTATAAGTCTTGACTGTTGGATAATTAAATCAATAGCTGAGGCTGTTTGATCTCTAATTGCTTTGATAGGTAGATTCATTCCTGACATAAGCACCATAGTCTCAAGCCTTGATAACATATCTCTTGGTGAGTTTGCATGCCCAGTTGTTAATGAGCCATCATGACCAGTATTCATGGCTTGAAGCATATCTAAGGTTTCACCTGATCTCACTTCGCCTATAATTATTCTGTCCGGTCTCATTCTTAGACTATTTTTAACTAAATCTCTTATACTTACTTCCCCTTTCCCTTCAATGTTAGAAGGCCTTGTCTCAAGCCTCACAACATGTATTTGAGAAAGTTGTAATTCAGCCGCATCCTCAATAGTAACAATACGTTCTGATTCAGGAATAAACGATGAAAGTACATTTAGAGTGGTGGTTTTTCCACTACCAGTCCCACCTGAAACAACAATATTTAAACGAGCTTCAACGCAATATTTAAGGAGTTCTGCCATCTTTGAGCTAAGGGTTCCGAAATTTATTAAATCTCCTACTTTAAAAGGATCTTCAGCAAACTTTCTTATGGTAATTGAAGGACCATCAATAGCAAGTGGTGGTATTATAGCATTTACTCTAGAACCATTAGGTAGCCTTGCATCAACCATAGGAGAGCTCTCATCAATTCTTCTTCCAATAGGAGCAACAATTCTTTTAATAACATGCATAACATGATTATCATTTTTAAATTTAGCGTCTGTAAGCACTAGTTTGCCGTCCTGCTCGACATAAACATGATTGGGCCCATTAACCATTATTTCAGTTACACTTTTATCCGCAAGTAAGGCCGTAATTGGACCAAACCCAATAATTTCATCCAATAGTTCTTCCTTTATTTTTTTCTTTTGATTACTTGTCATGTTTAGAGATTCTTGTTCAATATGTTTCATAACAATAAAGTTTATTTCTTCTCTTAATTCTTGATTTTGGTCCGATATATCATTAAAATCTATATCAAGTTCTTCTATGACTCTATTTTGTATTTTTATTTTTAATTCAGAATAAGGATCTACCTCTTTTTCGTCAAACTTATTACATTTTTTATCTACACTTATCTCTTCTAATCTCTTTATAAGGGACATACCATCACCTCTACATTGCTAAGTTCTTACACATTATAGCAATAGCTTTTCCTATTTTGAGCTTATCATATTTGGGACTATCACAGAAGGGTTGTCCTTTATTAACTGAAATGCTAACTGTATTTTGCTCCTCAGGAATCATGGCATAAATACCATCTATAAATGCTCCTTCTACGTCAAGCTTGCTTATACCGTATTTAGTAGTAAAATTATTAATAATAAGTTTTACTTTGTTTTTATCGTATCCAAGAGATTGCATAACTCCAAGACCTAATTTGGTGTTTTTAAGAGCAACGATTTCCATGGTAGCAACAAATAGAACTATTTCTGAAAGATCTAAAATGTAAAGTGTGCTATCATTAAAGTTTATACCCGTATCAACGATAATCACGTCATACTGTCTTATCAGAATTTTCATTATTTTTTCAATACTTTCTTTCCCAATGTACTCTGCTGCCTCAGGTTTGGTAGGAGCAAAAAGAATATGAAGATTTTCATTAAATCCATATAAGTAAGGTTTTATATTTTCATAAGATTCTACTTGTCCATCCTCTATAACATCAAGAATGGTCTTTTGTGCATATTGATTCACGAGCATTGATATATCTCCAAATTGCAAATCTAAGTCAATCAGTAGAGTTTTTTTATTGTGCTTTTTACTTAGTATCACCGCACTATTTAGTGCTAAAACAGATTTTCCTACTCCTCCTTTGGAACTGAAAAAAGTAATGATTTTTGCATTATGTTGTTTTGCAGTACTCTGCCCTTCTCCAAAGTAATCCACCTTCATAACCTTATCCTTATATTTTTCATAGGTTGTTGTTATAGTATTAACTAAAACCTCATAGTTAAAAGGCTTAATAATGTATTCTTTTGCTCCATGGAACATAGCTTTTTTAAGATATTCACTTTCAGCTTGAACAGACATAATGATTACTGTTACATTTGGAAATAGATTTGTAATTTTCTCTGTAGCTTCCAGACCATTTAATACCGGCATATTAATATCCATTAGTATAATATCTGGCTTTACATTAGGAATAAGTTTTAAAACTTCTTCCCCATTGCTCGCTTCACCAACAATTTCAAAGAATTCATTCTCTAGATTTAATATTTTCTTTATTACATTTCTGGTTTCTTCTATATCATCTGCAATTATTATTTTAATTTTACTCATACTTTCACCCCTATTTCTCTAGTATCGGGATTTTAATGCCTGTTCCAGCTTTAATTAGATTTTCTTCGTAAATTCCGTTAACCTCTTTTATTAACTCATATTTTTTAGGGTCTCCATAAAAAGTTGTACTTATTTTTCTTAAAGTATCACCTTGTTTTATCGTATAATAAACGTATTTATTATACTTATAATTTTTCGAATTAACATTGTTTTCTATTACTGGTTTAGTCTTGTATTCCGGAAAAAAATTCTTCATCTCTTTAGAATCATCTAAAATAAGTTCTTGCCAAATTGCTCCTTCTGTTTTGTGAATATAATCTGGTTTTAGAGGTCGTAAAACCAATTTTAATGTACCAATATCTTCTGCCAGTGTTAATTTTTCTATATCAAAAATTGGAACAGATAATGTTACTAAAAAATTAGTAGGTACCGCCACTCTTTGTTCTCCGTCTCTATTAAGTGCTTTATCAACTGCTAACACTTGAATATTTTGAAGCAGTATTTTCGATATATCTGGTCTAACAATTACTAGACCATCTTTTTTCTCTCCTAAATACACAATTATGTCAACAAAATCTCCTTGTTTAATGAGGTCGGACACTCCTGTGCTACCATTAACATTTATGGAAATAGCTCTATTATTACCTTCTATTTTAAAACTCAATTCATTATCAAGTTCATTTATCAACATAGCTTTATGAAAACCTTCATCTTTTAAAATAATGTCTTTAGTGTATTTACCTATAATATTAGAAGATTCCACAATATAATCTTTAAATATTTCATTGTCAATAATTGAAATTTCTTTAACCATTTTTTTGACTATTATCGTTCTTGGTGGTATTGTTTCAGCAGCAATTAAAATAGTTCTTTCCTTAACTGCTATGTCTGGTGTTTTTAGAGATTGCAAATATATAAAAATAAAGATGCTACTTAACACAGCCAATATGAATGATACTAAAATTAATCTTTTCCCTGTATTTTTCATAAAAACACCGCCCACACTTCTAATTATTTAGTACTATTTTACGAGTTTTGCGCCATAAATCCCGGTATCGCTTTGCGTCACATCAATCTCGCCATTCGTTACATATCTAATAAAGCGTCCTTGAATATGATTTTCTTCTG
Organism: Clostridium sp.; assembly: GCA_047624165.1. GTDB lineage: Bacteria > Bacillota > Clostridia > Clostridiales > Clostridiaceae > Clostridium_AD. The sequence goes on from JBLHPD010000051.1 coordinate 18,689, forward strand.
TTGTAATTGACTCCACATAAAATTCTGCAAAGCCAACTACTGTTACCTCTTTTCTTCCATTAACATCTAGTAAATCGACTATAGGCATTGTCCATAATCTAATAGAATTTCTTTCAAAATTATAAAAGTCACTACATTCTGAATTAATATAATTCTTAATTTCATTAGTTGCACCTGACATGTTACCGGGTTCTGTATCTATCATATCTCCCACTGTTATGGTGCCACTATAACCATAAATGGCATTTGATTCGAATACATTTGCGCCACGGCCTCCTAGTGCCACAGCACCATAATTTCCATGATATCCATCTCCAGCACCTTCTTTTAGTATCACCACATCCCCATAAGAAAACTCAAATGCTTCAACTGCAAAGGGTCTAATACCAACTGTTACAGATTTTATAGGTGCTATAATTGCTTTTGTACTTGCATTTATATTGCTACTATCTATTCCAATTATAGGTGCAAAAAAGTGATTTACAGTTTTTGTGCCAATCATCTGAATACTTTTTTTATCATCACTTATAGTAATTGAAACTTTGCCTGGATCAACATTATTCTTTTCAAGATACTCTATAGCAACATTTTTTGCTTTAATCTCGTCTGTAGGTAATTCTAGGATAGCAGCTAGAACCGCTGAATCAATAGCATTAGATAATTTCACTTTTTCTGCATAAATAAAACCAATATCCACTACATAAGCTGTAAATCCTAAAAGTGCTGTAAAAATTAGACACAATAGAATAGCAACATTTCCTTTACTATCGAATTTCCGCATTATATCATCTCCTGGGTCGCTGCAAATTCATCACTCATTCTATCCTCATAGATGTTTGGGCTTTTAATACAACCACATTGTTAAGGATATTACTTATTATAGGAATAATTACCTGGTAATTATATATAACCTCTACAGTAAGGGTACCACCTGATTTTCTACTACCTTCTAATGGAGTTATATTTACTACTATATTTTCACTTTCTAAATTAGGTGAAATACTATTAATTAATGCATTAATCTCTATATTAGATCCAGCTACTATTCCAAGTCTAGCACCTTCTCTAGCTGAATTATTGATGGTAAGATATGAATTTAATATTAATCCAAATTCTAAAATTCCCATCAATACTAATAATAATAAAGGCAGCAAAATTGCAAATTCTACGAGGGATTGTCCTTTTTCATTTCTTAAATTTTTCATATTAATCACCTCGGTTATTTTTTGGAGTTGAAAGAAAAGTTTTCTTCTATTGAGGGTGGGACAAAAATTAATCTTAACTTTCAACTCTTCCACTAAAAGTCATAATCTACTTTGGAATGAGTTTTGATAATGTATCACCGATAGCAGTGAATTGAGCTGAAATACCATCTCCAAGTAGTCCTGCTGCAACAATAACACCTAACGCGATTAATCCAACTAATAATGCATATTCAACCATGCCTTGACCTTCTTCATTTTTAACCTTTGATGATACGTAATTCACTAAATTCATTAACATAATAATTCCTCCTCTAATTTGTTATATTTGATTTGTTTCAACTTTCTTTTATTAATTTTATTATATTACTAAATTGAAGGGCATATAAGATACTAAAAGTCACATTCTATAGGTGTAAAAGTCTATAAAAAATAGGGACCTTTGTCCCTATTTTTTATAGAGAAAAGTCCCCTGTTAAATTATTGAATTTGAAAACAAAACCTCTACAATTATTCTTGAAACTTAGCTTCATAATACTGCTGAATGTGCTGATCTAGTGCAAAAATAGTGGCATGAACACGATCATGTGCTTTTATCTTCTTAAACAAGTTTGTTGCATAGTTCTTCACTGTTTTTTCTGATAAAAAGAGACGTTCACCTATATCTTTGTTACTTAACCCTTTGGATATATATAACAAAACTTCAATTTCCCTTTTTGTAAGGGAATCTAAAATACACTCTTCTTTTTTATCTTTACTTTTAAAGCCGGAGAATAGAACGGAAACGAGTGATTTATCAATATATTTATTTCCTCCATATACTGTTCTAATGGCCTCTACAATTTCTGTTCCTGCAGAATCTTTAAGTACATATCCATCTGCGCCCTTATCAATAGAATTCAGAATAAAAGTCCTGTCATTTTCAACTGTAAGCATTATTACTTTTATAGTCTTTGATCCTTTCTTTGCCCTTTGTAGCACTTCCAGACCATCCATTAAAGGCATTTTCATATCTAATAATATGACATCAGGCTGACATATATTTAACATGGTAAGAACTTTCTCACCATTTTCAGCCTCTCCAACGATAACTATGTCTTCCTCGAAACTAATTATTCTCTTTAATCCTTGTCTAATGAGATCATGGTCATCTGCTATTAATACTTTAATTCCCTCTTTTTTCATCCCTTATCACCTCCCGATTAACTGGAAGCACAACATTATAAACCGTACCTGCTCCCTTTGAAGATTCTATATGGATTTGACCTTGTAATTGGTTTACTCTATCAAATATGCCAATAAGTCCATAAGAAGTCCCTTTGGTTTTTACTCTTTTTAAGGTTTCTTCCACATCAAAGCCAATACCATCATCTGATATAATAAGTCTTAAATATTTTGTACCAAAATCTAATTTAACCTCTACATGTTTTGCCTTTGAGTGTTTTTTTATATTATTGAACAATTCTTGAACAATACGAAATACCGCTACTTGAATAATAGATTCGACCTCTGTCTGTATCGGTTTCAATTTTAACTTGATATCAATATTAAAATCATCTGAAATAGATTTTACAGCTTGCTCAATGGTTTTGTTTAAACCTAAATCATCTAGTGTCATAGGTCTTAAATCAAATATAATACTTCTAACTTCTTTTAACGCCACTTTTACACTTTCTTTTAAATCAGCTAATTCTTTTAGTCCTTCATTGAAATCCTTTTCAATAACTTTTTTACAAATATCTGCTTTCATAATAATATTAGCAATATGTTGTGCAGGTCCATCATGAATATCTCTTGATATTCTTTTTCGCTCATTTTCTTGTGCTTCTAATATTTTTATTCCTATAAACATATCCGAACTTTTGTCAGCTCCTTCTAAAACTGAAAGAATATCACCCTCTAAATAAGACATAGCAATACTTATTTGGTTAATTACTTTTTCAGAATTATCTATGTTTTTTATAGATTTTTTTAATAATATTTCCAGTGTATCTCTTCTAACTCTAAGTTGCTTTTCCTCATTTTGCTTCATAATAAACTTTACTCTAATATCTGAAGCTTTTTCATATACAGTTTTAATTTCTTCCTCGTCATATGAGTTAAACTTCTTTGAAACCTCAACTAATTTTTTACGCATAAGTTTATCCTGTACTTCAAGTGCGTCAACTTCATTAATAACTGTATCTATACTTTTTCTAATTACTCCAAGCTCTGATTTTAGATTTTCATACTCAATTCTTACATTATCAACTATTTCAAGAATTTGTTCACGGCTCTTACTTATCTGATTAATTATATTTTTTATAATTTTATTAACGTGTTCAATATCTATACTTAAATTATTCATTAATATATCACCTACTCTTACTAATTTTTTTAAAAATATTTTATAAATTTATATTTTATACTTACAGCTATTTTTAAAAAAATTAAATGGATTCTTTTAGCCTTAATACATATATCGTATAATATCTTAATTTCCTAAGAGAAATTTACACTTTCAGTCCAAATTTATTTTTTTTGTCATTATTAAATTGAAATTCTCATAATAATTCACTGTTTTAAAAGAAAAGCAATAAAGCTACCTAAAGCTAAAAATGGGCCGAAAGGTATATAATCTTTTCTCTTTTTTATTTTAAAAAGCAATAATAATATACTTATAATAGAAGCTATAATAAACGCTAAAAACAGAGCAAATAAAGTTCCCTTTGTTCCTAAAAATATCCCAAGCACAAACATCAATTTAATGTCTCCTCCGCCAAGTGAGCCAGGTACAAGTGCTAAGAGAAGCATCAATCCCCCTCCAAGTAACATTCCACCAACTGCACTCATAAAAGAAATATTATCAATAAATGAAAAAAGAAGACCAATTACTAATGTGAAAATAATTATTTTGTTGGGAATGATTTGATGCTCAATATCAATAAAAGAAACAACAATTAGTATCGAATTTAACACTAAGGCTTGAACAAAAATAACGTTTATCCCAATTTGTAAAAAAGAAATTACAGATACTAATCCACTAATTAAAATCGCTATTATATCTCTAGTTGTAAATTCGGTATACTTTTCAATTTTTTTTGAACCCATAATATTAATATTGTTCTTTGTATTCTCTTTGATTGCAACTATATAGGAAATTTTTTTTATAACTATACATAAAAAAAATCCAGTCACAAGTCCTCCGAAAAAAAACACTATAGCCATGTTTGCCCCCCCTATACCATTCAGAAACTTGATATTCTTATACCTTTAATATTTATGTACTCATCTTAATTATATTTTTAAATAAAAAAATAGTATATAAAATTTATTATATACTATTTCATCTATTTATTCGACTTGAAAAATTATGTTCGAAATTACCGTTACATAACAAACAAAACTATGTAATATCCTCCCATAATACTTAATCCCAAAGGTAAATTAAAATAAATATAACTCTTTATACGTAAATGCACCAATATGATACAATAAATCGTTTTCATCATTGATTCTTTGTATCATTTTGGTACATATGTACCGTAACGATACAGAATTTATAATTATATAATGTAGTATTGTATATTATATTTAAAGTTAATCATTATTTGAGCGAAGAGGATTGTAGAAGTTGCTGTTATATTATTTTTACATGTTTTTGTTATTTTTTATTAGATGTATCTTTATG
>JBLHPD010000052.1:0-23544 GCA_047624165.1 Clostridium sp.
AAATTTACATATATAATATAAAATTAAAGGTAAATACCCTCTCAAAAAAAGATTTGAAAAAAGATTTGAAAAAAGATTTGAAATCTAAGTCAAAACCTAGTCTCTTTAAAGATTTTACTTTAAGTGATATAAATCTAATTATCTATAAAATTAAAAACTTAAAATTTAAGCCTACATTAACTTTGAATACTAAAGTAGAGTATGGATTTGATGATGCCGCTTTTGTAGCTATCTTATTTGGCTTAATAAATTCAGCTTTTAGTCTTTTTTATTTACAATTAATAAAATTTGTTAAACTTAAAAAAATAGATTTTGAAGTTCTCCCTCATTTTAGAGAAAATGATTTTTATATGGAAATTTCATGTATAATTTATGCCAGTTTAGCAAAAATTATTTATATAATATCTATAATGTTAATTTGTTTTATACAAATAAAGAATAATAAACCAAGTATGAAAAAATATGAAGGAGGAAATTTACATGGATAACCACCCAATTGAAAATTTAATGAGGACCACTATGGAAAGTATAAAAGATATGATAGATGTAAACACCATTGTAGGCAATCCTATAGAATCACCAGATGGCACTACAATTATCCCTATTTCAAGAGTATGTTTTGGTTTTGCATCTGGGGGTAGTGAATTCAATAGTATTAAAACTTCTGCCACAAGCACTAACTATCCTTTTGGTGGTGGCTCTGGAGCTGGAGTCACTGTTAAACCCGTTGCATTTTTAGTTGTCAAAAATGATTCAATAAGACTTTTACCTGTAGATCAGCAAAATACATATGATAAAATCGTTGATACAGTACCACAAATTATCGATATTATTAAGGATATGTTTAAAGATAAATGTGATAAGCATACAGACTATGACGCTAAAGAAAAATCTGATGAATAATTACAATTTTTTTTAGATAAAACGTAAACCCACACATAATAAAGGTTTCCAGTGGAAAAACTTTATTATGTGTGGGTTTAATAACTGTATACATAAGACATCTTTTAGAAATTTCTAATCATCTTTCCTTTTCATCATTTGGTTGCAAATTTTCTTTATTAAGATCTTCTAAAGAAGGCATTTGTCCTAGATTTTGGAAATCAAAATGTTTAAGAAATTCATCAGAAGTTACATAAATAATTGGTCTTCCAGGAACATTTTTTCTCCCACTTTCTACAATTAGTTTTTTTTCTGATAAGGTATAAATGGCCCTATCGCTCTTAACTCCTCTTATTTCCTCAATTTCCATTCTCGTTATGGGTTGTTTGTATGCGATTATCGCTAGAGTTTCAAGTGAGGCCTGTGAAAGTGATTGCCTGATATTTGTTTTTAATAGTTTTTGAACATATTCACTATTACAAGGTTTTGTAACAAATTGATATTCATCATTAGTTACTATAATTTTAATTCCTCTGTGCTCTTCTTCATATTTTGTTCTTAATTCATTTGTTAGTTGTCTTGTAAAATCAATGCTACATTCCAATATATTTGCCATTTCAGTTAGCTTTAATGATTCTCCAGTAACGAACAATAGGGATTCAATAATAGAGAAATATATATTTTTAGTAGAACCATCTTCAATCTTTAATTTATTAATGTTAATTTCATTCATATTAATTTACCCTTTCTAAGTATATATCTTTAAAATTACTTTCTTGAATTACTCTCACAGTTCTAATCTTAATAAGTTCAAGTAATGCTAAAAATGTAATAATAATTTCTAATTTAGATGAATATCCATATATTAACTTTGTAAAGTGCACCCTTCCAAAGCAATTAATCCTTTGTTTCAATTCCTCCATTTTATCTTCTATTTTATATTCTTCCAATGTGATTTTTTTGTCTATAATATTATCAGTATTCATTTTATTTATATAATTTTTCATTAAACTATTATACAAATTATACAAATCAATCATTGTAATATTTTTCATAAAATCAATTTGTTTAGTGTTTGTAGCATCTTCTTCTATTATTTCAGGTTTCTTACTAACCATTACACCTGTGCTTTGTTCCATCACCTTTAAATTTTCAGCTATAACTTTATATTTTCTATATTCGATTAATTTATTTAATAATTCCTGTTCTACATCATTTTCATCATCCGTAGAATTCTCCTCTTTATTTTTAGGCAACAAATATTTGGATTTAATTTCAATTAAAGTTGCCGCTATAACAATGAATTCTGATGTCACCTCTAAATCCATTTCCTTCATACTTTTAAGATATTCTAAATACTGATTTGTGATTTCATAAATATTAATATCATAAATATTCATCTCATTTTTCTTAATAAGATGTAGTAGCAAGTCAAATGGTCCTTCAAAATTAGTTATTTTTATACTTAATGGCATGTACTCTCTCTCCTAAATAAACAATTAATTATAAAGAAATATAATATTTTATAATTTCTTTATATCATGTATTTTAAGTATAAGGCATCTTCAAAAAAATAACTAGTCAGTATAATATTTAAATGAGAAAAATACACTATATTATAAAATATTATAGCCTCTAAGCAAAAATCATTGCCTAGAAGCCATATTATAACTATATAAATATAAGATTAAATTGCTTTATCAAATAAGTCTATTAAATTATTTTTAATATTATCCCATAATCTAGCTTTTTTAATATCTCTATCACTATAGATAATAATCTTACCACATAATTCTTTATCAACATATATTTCACAAAATCCAATTGCTACATCCTTTTTATACTCATTTAAATCTTCCTTTAAAATAATCTTTTTAGTAATTTCATTTTTCTTACCTCTTTCAAGAGTTATAAGAAAATCTTCTTGCGCTTTAGCAATAAGGAACTTGTCGCCTTTTTTATTTAAAATTACTTTTTCTAATTCTTGATTTTTAACTATTACTTTCTTAGTTTCAAATTTAGAGAATCCATAGTTCATTAACATACTAGCATCTCTATTTCTTATTGTATAAGTTGGCGCACCCATAATTATTGCAAGCATTCTTACATTGCTACGCATCGCAGTTGCAGATATACAATATTTTGCTTCATTTGTAAAACCAGTTTTAAGTCCATCACATCCGTCAAAAAATCTAACAAGCTTATTATGATTAACAAGACCTATAGGGCTCTTTCTACCCTCAGAAATAGTTTCCATGTAGGTTCCCGAATATTTTAATATTTTAGGATGTTTTAATAATTCTCTAGACATAATTGAAATATCATAGGCAGTTGTGAAATGTCCTTCTGCACTTAACCCAGTGCAGTTTTTAAAACTAGTATCTTTCATATTAAGACCTTTTGCTCTTTCATTCATCATATTTACAAAAGCACCTTCACTGCCTCCTAAATATTCTCCAATAGCGACTGCTGCATCATTACCTGATGCAATGGCAATACCTTTTAAAATTTCTTCAACGGTTCTGACTTCACCAGTATCAAGTATCATACTACTTCCACCCATTTTTTTTGAGTTTTCACTTATAGTTATTTTATCTTGTAATTTGATTTTACCAGAATCTATTGCTTCCATAGCGAGTAACATCGTCATTATTTTAGTTACTGAAGCCGGTGCAAATTTCTCATGAGAATTTTTTTCATATATTACTTTTCCACTGGATGGTTCCATTAGTAGTGCTGACTTCGCTTCTACTACAATACCTTTGTCATCATTTTTTTCTCCTTCTGCAATTGCTGATATACTAAAAACCTGTGTGGTAAAAATTAATGACAAAATTAAACATAATACACTTTTTATGCTTCTTTTCATATATATCCTCCTCATATTCCTTTCCGCTAAACAACAATTTTAAGTGCTGTTTGCCTTGTTCCAAATTTATAACATTATTTTTACCAATTTACTTTAATATTATCACTATTTATTTATAATAAATAAAAAAATTATTATAGTTGAAAACAAAGTTACATACAGTCCTCATTAATTAATAATTTGTACTCTTTATTCTTTCCCCTATTAGGGGCATGAAAATAAATAACAAGTCAAAGATGCGATGGATATTTCGCGAAAGACTAGGAGACAGGTTCTGTTGATAGTTATACTATCAGCAGATTCTGCAGAGGTCGTATTTCATGAAATAGACTAGCCTAGGATAGGCTCGTATACTGACTTGTTATTTACTTGAATGTCCCTTACACGTAGAATAACCCTATAGGATAGACTTTTTCTCTTGTCTATTCTATAGGGTACATATTAATTACATTCTATATTTTATTTTTATACTAATATTTACTGCTATTGCTATTAAAATGATTATTTTAATTAAAACGATATAAGAAAAATACGTTAATTATCAAAGTAGGTAAGGGTCATCTAGTTAGTTATTATAACCCCTGTTGCTGGTTGTACAACAGTTACACTACATGCAGCTTTTTTAGTTGTATCATCCACTGAAGTTGCAGTTATTACTGTAGTTCCGCCAGACACGGGGGTTACCTTACCACTTGAATCCACATAAGCTACAATTGGATTACTACTAGTCCACCTAACATGCTTTACAGTAAGATTTTCTGGCTTAATTTTAGCTAGAAGAATAACAGATGCATCACCTAGTCTAAACTTTATACTACTTTGGCTTAGAGTAACGCTGTCTACTTGCTCAGGTACGTAAACTATACAGTAAATTAAATGGTTTCCCTCAACCGTTCTTCCAATAATGCCAGCAGTTCCGGGTGCTAATGCAGTCACTACACCCTCACCGCTCACCTTAGCTATATTTTCATTTCCACTACTCCAAATTATAGTTTTATTTGATGCATTTGTAGGACGTATATCTGGCTTTAATGTTAAAGTACTGTTAATCTTTAAAGTTGCACTATTTTGTGATAAAGTCATTTCTGATATATCCTGCTTTACCACATATACAAGACAAGCATCCATAATTCCTCTATCTACTGTAGTCACAACAATCAATGTCATTCCCTCAGCTATTGGAGTTACTACCCCTTTATCACTTACTGTAGCTACATTCTCATTACTACTGCGATAGGTTACTGCCTTATTAACAGCATTACTTGGAGTTATAACTGCGGTTAATGTAAATGGAGTTCCCACAATTGGAGGTTCTAAATTTGGATTTAAAGCAATTCCCGTTGCATGTATTTTAAGATCTCCAGTTTTAAGTCCAATTACATTTACACTACATGTATCTTTTTTAGTTTTATCATAAACTGAAGTTGCAGTTATTACTGCATTCCCCCCAGAAATAGGTATTACCCTACCATTTGAGTCTACATTAGCTATGCCATAATTACTACTAGTCCATAAAATACCTTTTATCGAGAGATTGCCTGGCATTATTTTAGCTGATAGTGTAACAGCAACATCACCTAAATTAAATTTTAAACTACTTTGACTTAAGGTAATACTGTTTACTTCTTCAGGTACGTATACTAAACAGTAAATTGGATAGTCTCCATCCACTGTTCTTCCAATAATAACTGATGCTCCGGGTGTTATTGCAGTCACTACTCCTTTATCGCTCACCCTAGCTACCTCTTCATTTCCACTACTCCAAATTACTGCTTTGTTTGTTGCCTTGCTTGGAAGTATATCGGGTTTTAATGTCAAGGTGCTCTTAATTTTTAAAGTTACACTCTTTTGAATTAAAGTCATTCCTGTTACATCCTTCTTAGTAACGTTAACAACGCAGCCATCAACATTTCCTCTATCCACTGTTGTCACCACAATCAATGTGGTTCCCGTGGCTATTGGTGTTACGATACCCTTATCGCTCACTGTAGCCACTGTCTCGTTACTACTACTATAGGTCACTGACTTATTCACTGCATTACTTGGGGTTATAACCTGGGTTAATGTATAGTTAGTTCCATCAATTAAGTTTAATCGCTTTGGTTTTAAAGTAATTCCTGTTGCATGCACTTTATTATCAGTTATAGGCCCATTTACAGTTACACTACATTTAGCCTTCTTAGTGTTATCATAAGTTGAGGTTGCAGTTATAATCGCAGTTCCTCCAGACATCGGGGTTACCTTTCCTTTTGAATCCACATTTGCTATACCATAATTACTACTAGTCCAGATTATATCCTTTATTGAGAGATTGTCAGGCATAATTTTTGCAGCTAGTGTAACAGCAGCATCACCTAATTTAAATTTTAAACTGTTCGAGCTTAAGGTGATACTGTTTATTACTTCTGGCACGTATACTAAACAGTAAACTGAATAGTTTCCATCCACTGTTCTTCCAATAATAACTGCTGCTCCGGGTGTTATTGCAGTTACTACTCCTTTATCGCTCACCTTAGCTACCTCTTCATCTCCGCTACTCCAAATTACTGCTATATTTGTTGCCTTGCTTGGAAGTATCTCTGGTTTTAATGTCAAGGTTCTCTTAATTTTTAAAGTTACACTCTTTTGAGTTAAAGTCATTCCTGTTACATCCTTCTTAGTAACGTTAACAACGCAGCCATCAACATTTCCTCTATCCACTGTTGTCACCACAATCAATGTGATTCCCGTGGCTATTGGTGTTACGATACCCTTATCGCTCACTGTAGCCACGGCCTCGTTACTACTACGATAGGTTACTGACTTGTTCACTGCATTACTTGGGGTTACAGCCTGGGTTAATCTATAGGTAGTTCCATCAGTTAAGTTTAATCGCTTTGGTTTTATAGTAATTCCTGTTACATGTACTTTACCATCAGTTGATGGATCAGTTACAGTTACACTACATGTAGCCTTCTTAGTCTTATCATAAGTTGAGGTTGCAGTTATTATTGCAGCTCCTCCAGACATCGGGGTTACCTTTCCTTTTGAATCCACATTTGCTATACCATAATTACTACTAGTCCAGATTATATCATTTATTGAGAGATTATCCGGCATAATTTTTGCCACTAGTGTAATAGCGGCATCACCTAATTTAAATTTTAAACTGTTTGAGCTTAATGTAACGCTATTTATTTCTTCTGGTACGTAAACTAGGCAGTAAATTAAATGGTTTCCATCCACTGTTCTTCCAATAATGCCAGCAGTGCCCGCTGCTATTGCAGTTACGGTTCCTGCATCGCTTACGCTAGCTATATTTTCATTGCCGCTACTCCAAATTACTGTTTTATTTGAAGCGTCTGATGGAGTTACCTTTGGTTTTAGTGTCAACGTGCCTTTAATTTTCAAAGTTACTACATTCGGAGTTAAAGTTATTCCCAATAAATCTTTCTCAGCCACATTAACAAGACATCCATCAACATGTCCTCCATCTACCGTTTTCACTACAATAAGAGCCACACCTTCTGCTATTGGGGTTACGATGCCGTTTGTACTTACCGTAGCAACTGCATCATTACTGCTACTCCAAGTTACTGATTTATTTGCAGCATTGGCTGGTAATACAGTTGCTTTTAGACTTAATGTTATTCCCCCTACAATTAGATTTGAATTGTCCTGAGAAACCATTATAGTGCTGGCACTACCTGCTGCAAAACTTATAGCAGCACTAGTATTATAAACAGATATTTGATTAAATAAAGTTATTATGAAAATTACCAATAAGCTTTTTAATATAGTTATTCTACGTTTTACTCTCAAATTATCATCTCCCATTAATATGCACATAACAATTTTTTAATAATATAAATGCTTATGCAAATATCTATATATATTTTCATTATTTTCTATATATCGGTTATTTATCCAATTACTTTAATTTGTCAGGTAGGAGGCAAGGAATGGAATAACTGCCCTCCTATCACAACATCTTACATACCTATTAGTCCACATACCATCTTTTCTTTATTAAACATAAAAACACCCTATAGAGTAGACTTTTTTTCTGTTGTCTACCTATAGGGTAAAAATTAGTATTCTCTTATATATATTTAGGCCATATATTTTATGTACCTTATGTACCTTATGTACCTTATGTACCTTATGCTCTTGGATGAGTGTTTTTGTAAATTTGCGCTATTTTGCTTTTTTTACATATAGTTGAATAAATTTGGGTTGTAGACATACTATTATGCCCTAATAATTCTTGAACTGCTATTATGCCAGCACCATTTTGCAATAAATGTACAGCAAATGAGTGTCTCAGTGTATATGAATTTATTGTTTTATTAATATTAGTCATTTTAGCATACTCTTTAATAATTTTCCAAAATCCCTGCCTAGTCATTTTATCACCCTTTACATTTAAAAAAAGCAAACTTAGATTATTTATGTTTATTTCAAATCTAATCTTTAAATACTGTGATAGACATCTAACCGCATGAGACCCTATAGGAATTATTCTTTCATTTTCCTTACCGTTATTGCATCTTATGTATAACAATTCTAAGTTAATATCATATACTGTTAGACTTAAAAGTTCTGAAACTTTTATGCCTGTGGCATACATGAGTTCCAACATTGCTTTATCTCTATTCCCTTTAAGTGTTGTTTCTTCTGGTTGATTTAATAATTCATCTATCTCCTCAACTGATAGAATTTGTGGTATATTTCGCTTGATTTTTGGAATAGAAAAGTAGGCTGTTGGGTCGTTTTGAGCAAAGTTATTTTTAATAAGATACCTATAGTAATTCCTAATAGAAATTATACTTCTTGCTATAGAGCTATTTGCACAACCTTCTTTTCTAAGTTGCTCAGAATATGCCATGATTGTTATGTTATCAACTATTTCTACAGTTTCATTTCTATCTTTCGTAAATTTAATGAATCGTTTAACATCCCTTGTATAAGCTTCAACAGTGTTTTTCGTTAGTTTATTATTTATTAAATTGTCGATATAATTATCCAGTAAATTACTCATATTTTCTCTCCCATATTATAGAGAATATTAATATATATATACTACATTAAGCTTTAAAAAATAAATAAAATATTCGTATATAATTGTATACTAATTTATAGTTATTATCAACCAATTTGTAAACAACAATACTGTTTTTGTAAATTTTTGTATTATTAATTAAGTTTTGAAGTAAGTAATCTACAGTTTTAGGTAAGAAAATTCCAATTACTAATAAAATGATAAAACATTTTATTGTTAACATTACAAAGCGCCATAAATCCTTATTCTTCATAAAATTACTTCCCCAAATTATTAATAAGATTCTTAACAAAATATGGTGCAATATAAGATTCTATAATTATCCCTATAAATAGTACAATTATTATTACAATAAATATTGCGCTATAATATATTATTCTACCAGATATACTACTTGTCCCTTGTTTATTAAACCTGTTCTTAAGTAACATTATAGAAAATTCCATTGATACTACCGATGAAAAAATAATGCATGGAATATATATTAAATTTTGAGGAAGCACCCCTAATATCGCAATTCCAATGCCACTTTTTCCAAGCCCGCTAATCATAAAGCTAAATGTAAATCCAACTGTAAACCCTTTAAATAAATCAATAATTATAATTATTGGTAATCCAACTATAGTTAAACCTAAAAACCAAAGAAAAATAATCACAGGTAGATTATTCTTAATTGATTGTACAAATATTAATTTATAACTAATCCCATTTGTATTTGAAGGATCAATAAAGTTCATCAAATAATTTACTAAATCATTTCGAGCAAATTCCCCCATGTATTTGACACTATAGATTCCTAAAATTATACCTGTAAATACACAAAGAATACTTATAATATATAACCAAAAATTTTCTTGTATATGTTTATTTATATTACTTAGTAAAGTATTAGACGACATAAATTACTCCCCCTATGTTAATCATTTTACTAGTTTATTTAAATTTGTCTAACGTTATAGATACGCTAAACTTCACCTTACACGGGTTAAAATTTACCATAGCTATTTATAATGAATATTATAACTTAATTCATATTTATGATAACAAAGAGGGTTATATGCATAATTAATTTAACATTAATAAACATATAGTTTTTTTATCATTTAAATTCAAAACAAAAAAACGCCCTAAATGTCAATATAACAATTAAGGCGGATTATCTTCATTATAATTAATAAATTTATTGGAGTAAAAAATTTCACTTGTTTGTAATATCGATGTGTAAGCTAAGCCCCACAACCCTCTGAAAATGACGATTAACCTACTCTATTTTGAAGTCTTAACTTATCGGCAACCATTGCTATAAATTCACTATTTGTAGGTTTACCTTTTGCATTGTGTATAGTATACCCAAATATTTTATTTATTGTTTCAACTTGTCCACGTCCCCATGCAACTTCAATAGCATGCCTTATTGCTCGTTCTACTCTGCTAGCAGTTGTATTAAATTTTTTGGCTATGGATGGGTATAATTCCTTTGTTACTGCAGATAGTAGTTCAATATCATTAACTACCATAGTAATTGCTTCTCTTAAATACATATATCCCTTAATGTGAGCTGGAACACCAATTTCATGAATTATATTTGTGATTTCAACCTCTAAGTCCATTGGTTCATTACGAGTGCTTTTTCTAGGTTCCGTTGTATCAATGAAAGAAATTGATTTTTTACTTGTATCACTAGAAATTGTATTATTAAACATCTGCCTTATTCTTTTTGTAAAAACATCCATATCGAAGGGTTTTACTACATAATAATCTGCTCCTAAAGTAATAGCCCTTTGTGTAATTTTATCTTGTCCTACTGCCGATAATACTATTATTTTAGGTATTGGATCAAGATCCATGCTACCTAATCTTTCTAGTACTCCAAGACCATCTAAATGAGGCATTATTATGTCTAATACTACCAAATCAGGTTTTCTCTCTTTTATTAACTTAAGAGCCTCTAGACCATCTTTTGCAATGCCTGTAACCACTATATCTCTTTGGCTTAACAAATAATCATTTAAAATATTACAGAATTCTTTATTGTCATCTGCAATAAGTACACTAATTCTAGGTTCTTCCATATTATAACTCCCCTTTATAAATAAATTCCCATATCTTAACAAATAATTAATTCGACAAAAGAGTCTTAATTCCTTTTTATATTTAAAAGTTTTACAAATAAATAATTTTTTATTGTTATTTGTAAAATAAAAGATAGCACATGCTATCTTTTACTCTTATCTTCTATTCTAACCCTTTTTTTTTAAAATACCAGCTATTTTGATAAAATACCCGCATCACTAAGCATCCATTCTATATATATTCCATATCCTGTATCAGGTTTATTAATTAAAACATGAGTAACCGCTCCAATTATTTTATTATTTTGTATTATTGGACTGCCGCTCATACCCTGCACAATTCCGCCAGTTTTTTCTAAAAGCTTAGGATCTGTAATTTTAATCACCATACTTTTAGATCCAGATATATTTTGAGATAATAATTTCTGTATTTCTATCTCAAATAATTCCGGTTCACTTCCGTTTATGGTAGTTAAAATTTGAGCTTTCCCTACTTTAATTTCCTTTCTTAATCCTATTTTCATCGGTTTATTAAATTTATTGTTTATAAGGCTTTTAGTTCCAGTCCCAAATATACCACATTCAGTGTTTTTAATTATTTGACCCTTTATTTTATCTTCATCTATAAAAATTCCTCTTAATTCTCCTGGATTTCCTCTTGTTCCTTTTTTTATCGATATAATATTAGATGACACAACTACACCATTATTTACATTAAGTATTGTTCCAGTATCAGAGTCTGTAATAGGATGACCTAGCGCAGCAAATTTTTTAGTATTATCATCATATAAAGTTAATGTTCCAACCCCGGCAGTTGAATCTCTTACCCACAACCCAATTTTATGTTTCCCGTCTGTAGCATCTATAACAGGTTTAACTTTTACTTCTAATAAATTCAAATCGTCTTTTCGTTGTAATTTAAGAACGATTTCTGACCTATTTTCTTTATTTACAAATCTTGTTACATCTTCAGCAAAATTTATTTCAATATCATTTATTTTTATTATACTATCTCCTATTTGCACCCCAGCTTGTGCAGCAGGACTTGCTATTTTACCAATATCAGATAAAGCTACTACTAAAACACCTTTAGTATTCAGTTTAACGCCGATCGGCTGTCCTCCTGGATAAACCATTATTTCAGAATTGTTTTTTATAAATGTAGATTGAGATTTTAAATTTTCCACTAATTTTTCACTCACATTAATATCTTCATTAATTATAAATGAACTAGTAAAAATATTATCTTTATCATCATTTACTCTCATGAGTTGACTAGAGTACAAGCTTTCAACTTGTTTATCTAGAATAACAACAATTTTGTTTCCAATTTTAAAATAGGTACTTAAAGCGATAATCAGAAGAGGTGTAATAATCCAGCATATTTTATTTAATTTTTTCTTCATAAGCTTTACCTCCTTTTCTAGTATATTTATGGCTTTAATTTACCCTCAAATTCTCCATGTTATTCTATAACATTAATTCAATAATAGTTAAAGACATAGATTGAAAACTAATTTATGTTAGATTTAAATTTTTTTTCTTTATTTGAAATTTCTTCATTTTTTTGATAAAGTATACAACCTTAGTCTATTTTGTTTTCATATTTATTATTTTAAAATTTCAGCTCGACTATTTTAAAATAAAAAAAATAAAGTCATAAATTATGACTTTATTTTTCCCTATAAAACTTATTCTTATTACTATAGTATCTTACAAAAATCAAAATTTAATTATTTTTTTGTTTCTTAGCCATATTTATCATTTCTTTAGAATTTTCCAAAGTCAATTTAGTAACCTCAGTACCACCTATCATTCTAGCTATTTCATGTTGTTTTTCTTCTTCAGTCATTTTTACAATATTAGTAAATGTTTTATTATTCACTACATTTTTAGATATTAAATAATTTGTATCTGCCATACTAGCTATTTGTGGCAAGTGGGTTACAGAAAAAATTTGATGCTTTAATGATATTAAATGCATTTTCTCTGCAACACATTGTGCAATTCTACCACTAATACCCGTGTCTATTTCATCAAAAATGACAGTAGGTATTTCATCCTTATCAACGAATACAGTTTTGAGCGCAAGCATTATACGTGATAATTCTCCCCCAGATACAATATCTTCTAGTGGATTTAGTGGTTCTCCTGGATTAGTAGATATACAAAATTGAACCTTATCACATCCATTCACATAAAATTCATTTTCTTGTTTTACTTCTATGTAGAATTTACTTTTTTCAAGTCCGATGTAATTTAATTCTTCTTTTATTTTATCTCCAAGCTCTTTTGCAATATCAAGTCTAATTTCATGAATTTCATCTGCTATAATTATCATTTCACTTTCCGCATCAATTTTTTCTTTTTTAAGAAGAGTAATTAATTCACTACTATTAGTTAATTCTTCATACTCAACTTGAATTTTTTCTTTGTATTCATAAATTTCTTCAATAGTAGATCCATATTTTCTCTTGCAAATATTTATTTGGTTAATCTTACTGTTAATATATTCCAATTCCTTTTCATCATAATAAATTGATTCTTTTAAATCCCTAAGCTCTGTAATATTTTCCTCTATATTGTAATAACTTTCTTCTATTGAATCTGTAATTAATTTTATTTTTTCCATATGTTTTTCTATCGTTCTTAGTTCCTTAATAGTCATAGCTAAATTATCAAAAACAGAAGTGTTTTCTTCATTACTAGTATATAATAGTTCATACCCTTTTGATAAATGTTTCTCCAATTTTTCAGCATTACTAATAATTGCACACTTTTCTAAAAGTTCCACGTCTTCACCAATTTTAAGGTTAGCGCTGTTAATCTCCTCTAACTGATAATTTAGAAAATCAATTCTTTTTTCCCTTTGGCCTTCATTTCCTTCAAGCTTAAGAATTTTGTTTTTGATTAATATCATTCTTTCATATTTTTCAGTATACCCCACAAGAATCTTATGAATCCTGTAATCCCCAAAGGAATCAACATAAAATATATGATTAACTTTATCTAATAAATTATGATTATCATGTTGACCATGAATATCTAGTAAAGTCTTACTAATTTGTTTAACCTTTGATAATAACAATGTTTTACCATTAACTTTAACAATACTTTTTCCAGATTGAAAGGTCTCGCGGCTTATAAATACCGTGTCCTCATAATCAATATCCATCTCATCTAAAGCATTTTTGTTGTTTTTTGTATCAATGGTAAATATGGCCTCAACATAAGTTTTGTCTTCCCCTGTCCTAATTAAGTTTTTATTGAATTTGCCTCCTAATACGTAATTTATAGCATCAATTAAAATTGATTTTCCCGCTCCTGTTTCACCAGAAAGCACATTAAATCCCTGTTCAAAATTAATACTTAAATTTTCAATTAAGGCAAAATTCATAATATTTAATTGTAGGAGCATATTAACTCCTCCTATTCACTAAGCATTTTTTTAATTTTTTGAATTATCTCTATTGTGTCTTCATCCCGCCTAACTAAAATAAAAACTGTATTATCTCCAGCAATAGTTCCTACAATGCCATTGAATTTTAAAGAATCTAAAGCTTCAGCAGCAGCAGCTCCTGCTCCTGAGATAGTTTTTAAAACTATAAATTTATCTACATGATCAACATAAAGCACAGTTTGATTAAAAATAGTAACCAATTTATTTGATAAAAAACTATCACCTGGAGAACTCGTAGCGTACTTATGAGTTCCATGTGCATTCATAACCTTAATTAATTTTAGTTCTTTTATGTCTCTAGATACGGTTGCTTGAGTAATATCAAATCCTCTATTCTTTAGTTCTTCTGCTAACTGCTCTTGAGTTTCAACGTCTTTGTCCTGAACAATCTCAATTATTTTAGCATGACGTGCAATTTTCATTTTTTTCTCCCTCACAATCTATCGTTCTAGAAATAATTTTTTTTCTAAGAATGTCAAAATAATTATAATCATTAAATTTAACTAATCTACATTTTTTGTTTGAAACACTTACTAATATTTTTTCATAGTTATTTAGCTTTATTGCTCGTTGTCCATCTAGTGTCAAAAATATGCTTTCATGTTCACTTTTTACTTTTATAGATATTTCACTTTTACAGTCTAGTACTATAGTTCTCATTGATAGTGATAATGGGCAAATAGGTGTTACAGCTATAACATCTAGATTCGGACAAATTATAGGTCCACCTGCCGATAAGGAATATGCTGTAGAACCTGTTGGTGTAGCTATTATAAGTCCATCTCCAGTAAATCCCATGTAAAACTTATTATCTATGTGTAGTTCATATTTAACAACTCTCGCGAGTGTTCCTTTTGATACAACTATATCATTTAAAGCAGTATAGTCTTCTACTTCCCCTCTATGAGGCAAATCACATTTAAGCATCATCCTATCTTCTACATAATAATCATCTTCAATAAATCTTTTCATAGCATTGTCAAAATCTCTAAGTTCCACGCTGGAAAGAAATCCCAAATTACCTATATTCACTCCAAGTATTGGAATATTAGAGTTATTTAAATTCCGTGATGTTAATAAAATAGTCCCATCTCCACCTAAAGCAATAATAATATCTAAATCGTTATACTTTTTATTTTCAAGGCCAATGGAATCTTCGAATATAAATATATTAGCATCATCTATATATTTACTAATGACATCTTTTACATATTTAATTATCTTACCATCTTTATCCTTTGTGGTATTTATGTTAATCCCAATGTTTTTCATAATTCCTCCTTGCCGTTCTCTATAGCAGATATCAACTATTAATTGTTATCCCTCTTGTGCTTAATTTAAATCTTCATGGGCCGTGCGGACTAATATCTTTATATTATCTTCAATATAATTCACATAGTGCTCTTTAGATTTTGTAAAATAAATTAAATATTCAATGTTACCATTAGGTCCCTTTATTGATGAGTAATTAACATTAATAACCTTTACATTGAGACATTTAAAAAGGTTTAAAACGCGTTGTATTACCTCAACGTGTTGACTTTGTTTTTTAACTACACCTTTTTTGTTTACAACGCCTACACCTACTTCAAATTGTGGCTTTAACAGTGCTACAGCACTACCATTATCTTTTAATAAGCTCAGCAAATTTGGAATAACTTTCTCTAAAGATATAAATGACACATCTATACTGGCAAAGTCTGCAAGTTCTCCTATACTGCTTGCACTTAAATATCTTATGTTCGTATTTTCCATGGATACTACTCGCACATCGCGTCGAAGTTTCTCATCTAGTTGATTTGTTCCGACATCTATTGAGTATACTTTGTACGCTCCATGGGTCAGCATACAGTCTGTAAACCCTCCTGTAGATGCTCCTATATCCAGGCAAACTTTAGCTTTAAGGTCAATATCAAATGAAGTTATCGCCTTTTCAAGCTTTAATCCACCTCTACTAACATAAGGAATATCTTCTCCAATAAACTCAATATTAGATGACCGGTCTACTTTTTTTCCACATTTAGTAGTCATAATACCATTCACAAATATATTTCCGGCAATTATATTTTCCTTTGCTCTTTCTCTAGAAAACAAAATTCCCTTTTGGGTTACAAGAACATCTAATCTCTCTTTATTTTCTAACATGAAAAGCTCCTTAAGATTCCACCAACGTGGCTTATTTAAACTAACTTTAAAATACTTTCAAAAATTCCATCAGCATCCAATTTATGTATTTTATATAATACATCAACATTCCCATGAGGAATAAATTCATCTTTAAATCCTAAATTAATTACCTTTGTTTTTTTGTCCAATGAATTTACGTATTCAAGTACTAAAGAACCGAGTCCTCCATGTACCATATTATCCTCTATAGTTACTAGTGAATAGTCTTTATTCACTAGCTCTAAAATTAGTGCTTTATCAATAGGTTTAATAAAACACGCATTAATCACACAAGCGTCTACTCCCATGTTTTCTAGTTTTTCTCTAACTAAAATAGCATTTTGAACCATTTTACCTGTAGCTATAAAAGCTATTTTACCACCACGGAAAAGAACTTCCCATTTCCCTCTCTTAAAATTCTCAATAGGAGACATTAAAACATTTGGATTATCCCCACCTCTAGGGTATCTTATTGCAATTGGATAATCTTGACCCACTGCAAAAGTAAGCATTGTCTTAAGTTCGTTTATACATTTAGGAGACATAATTGTCATATTAGGAATATGAGATAAATATGATAAATCAAATACTCCTTGGTGTGTTTCCCCATCCTGACCAACAATGCCCGCTCTATCTATGGCAAATATAACAGGTAATTTTTGAAGACATACATCATGTAAAATTTGATCATAAGCCCTCTGAAGAAAAGTAGAGTAAACTGCAAAAATAGGTTTTAACCCTTGTGTTGCCATTCCTGCAGCCATAGTAACTGCATGTTGCTCTGCAATTCCTACATCAAAAAATCTATTTCGAAACTCTTTTGAAAACATTTTCAGACCTGTACCATCAGGCATTGCCGCAGTTATTGCTACTATATTCTTGTTCTCCTTTGCAAGATAAACCATCTGCTCTCCAAATGCCTTAGAATAGCTTTCCTTGGAACTACTACATAGCTCTCCAGTTGATGGATTAAAGGGACCTGGCCCATGAAATTTATGTGGCTGCTCTTCAGCAAATTTATACCCTTTGCCCTTTTTAGTTATGACATGAATAATAACTGGTCCATCTATCTTTTTAGCTAGCTTCAAAACCTTACTAACTTCTTTAATATCATGTCCATCTATAGGACCTAAATATTTTATACCCATATGCTCAAAGAGCATCCCTGGCACAATAACCTGTTTAATTCCATTTTTAATTTTATGAATTGAATTAACCATACCATTGCCTACGCTAGGAATTTTTCTAAGAGTAGAATTTATTTCTTTTTTTATTCTATTATAAGTTGGGTCAATTCTAAATTGACTTAAATACTTCGATATGCCTCCAACATTTTTAGAAATAGACATTTGATTATCATTAAGTACAATAATCATTTTAGTTTTCATAAACCCAACATCATTTAAAGCTTCAAAAGCCATGCCACCTGTAAGTGCACCATCACCTATTACTGAAATAACGTCATAGTCATCTCCTTTTAAATCCCTAGCTCTTGCCATACCAAGTCCCGCAGAAATAGATGTACTACTATGGCCTGCCTCAAATATATCATACTTACTTTCTTCTTTTTTAGGAAAACCGCTTAGCCCACCAAAATTTCTGAGTGTATCAAACATATCTTTTCTTCCCGTAAGAATTTTATGTACATAGGATTGATGACCTACATCCCATATTATTTTATCTTTATCTAAATCAAAAACATTGTATAAACTTAACGTTAGTTCTACAACGCCTAAATTAGAAGCTAAATGTCCTCCAGTTTTAGACACTTTTTCAATTAGAAAACTTCTAATTTCTTCTGCAAAAATTTTTAGTTCTGCTATAGACATTTTTTTCACCGAGTTTATATCATTAAAATCATCTAAAATTCTACCCATATATATCTAACCTCTTTTATTTTAAAGAAATATTTTTGAAACCTACTTGATGCTACTGTTACCTTTACTTCCGGCATTTTGCTTTTAATTCTATCCACATTTATGGGGATATTATATCATATAATAATACTTAATTCAAAAGTTATATCCACCTAAAAAACGATTTAACTGCATTTCAGAATGAACTAATCAATTAAACAAAATTACTAGATTTTCAATATTTTCTTTTCAATAAAAAATCAGTGATTTCCTCTAGATATTCTGTATTTACGTTAAGCTTTTTTAATATTCCGAAACACTCCTGTGTTAACTCATTGCACTTTTCTTTGCATTTTTCTAGTCCATACATGGTTATAAAAGTTGTTTTATTATTACATTCGTCACTTTTTACATTTTTGCCTAAAATATTAACGTTACCAATTACATCTAAAATATCATCTTTTATTTGAAATGCTAAACCTAATTTGTCACCATACTCTTTTAAATCAGATAAATCCGCCTCATTTGCATTTCCTAAGATAGCACCGCATACAATTGCCACTTTAATTAGCTGACCTGTTTTATTCCTATGCATATATAAAAGTTCTTCCTCTGATATTGTTATGCCTTCACTTAAAATATCACAAATTTGCCCAGCTATCATCCCCTGAGGTCCAGAAGCTTCTGCTATTAAGGTACTTGCCTTAATTTTGTTTAAATTTCCATCCAAACATTGATTTAGCATTATTATCATTGCCTCATTTAATAATCCATCTCCTGCGAGTATTGCTATTGCCTCTCCGTAAATTTTGTGATTTGTAGGCTTTCCTCTACGCAAATCATCGTTATCCATGCTGGGCAGGTCATCATGAATAAGTGAATATGTATGAATCATTTCAAGTGCTGCAGCAAAAGGTAAAATATCTCTATAGTCTTTCTTGTACATAGCATACGTAAGAAGCATTAAAATCGGTCTCACTCTTTTCCCTCCGACTTTTATACTATAAATCATTGCTTCAAAATTTCTATAGTCGATTTCTGGCTTATCATCAAAGTACTGATTTATCCAATGTTCTACTTCATCCTTAATGGATTTTATATTCATTTTATCCCTTCTTTTCTTTATAGGTTATGAAAATCTTTTTCACCTTCATCTGTTAGTATTTTTATTTTACCTTCAGTATCATTTAAAATTTTATATAAACTGTTACATATTTTTATACCTTCTTCATAATTAATCATGGTTTGTTCTAAAGTAATTTCATTCTCATCCATAATCTCCACAATTTCTTCAAGACGAACCATCATGTTTTCATAAGATTCTTTTTTCTTTGCCATTAAAATTCCTCCAAATTGCTTAATATAAATCCAGCACTACCATCTTTTAATGTAATTTTTACTTCTTTTATATTTTTCAAATTGTTAATTTCACTAATAACCTCATTTTCATTGTTTTGCAATACTGCATACCCCTTATTTAATACATTCAATGGGTTATGTGCATGCAAAAGAGCATTAAACTTTGATAGCTTCTGCTTTTCTAGTGAAACCTTCGTATTAAATTTATAAGTAAGATTCTCTTTTAAATTGTCTATATGAATATATTGATTAACTATATAATTTAAAGGGTTATTCACTTTCAAAGTTTTGTTTAGTAATTTAATTTTATTATATTCTTTAGTTAACTTAAATTCCACAGATTTTAATAGTCGCTCTTTAAATGCTTTAATTTCATTATTCAACTCTTTTAAATTTCTCACAGCAATTTCTGCCGCTGCCGATGGAGTAGGTGCTCTAAGATCACTTGCGAAATCTGCTATAGTAAAATCTGTTTCATGACCAATCCCAGTAATTATAGGTATCTTAGAATTATAGATTGCCAAGGCTAAGTTCTCTTCATTAAATGCCCATAATTCCTCTATGGAGCCTCCTCCTCTTGCAATAATAATTAAATCAACATTCTTTAAACTATTAAAATATTTTACGCCCCGCGCAACGTCTTCACTTGCATTTACCCCTTGAACTAGTGCTGGATATATGAGCATGTTTACCATTGCATTGCGCCTTGTGGCAACATTAATAATATCTTTAACTGCAGCTCCCGTTGGTGATGTAATTATTCCTATTCTACTAGGAAACGCAGGTATATTTTTTTTATGTTCAGTATCAAATAATCCTTGTCTTTCTAGTTTATCTTTTAACTTTTGAAAATCTAAATATAACTGACCTTCTCCATCTGGCTCCATGAAGTCACAATAAACCTGATATGCACCATCCCGTTCATAAACAGAAACCCTGCCGCGAATGATAACATTCATTCCATCTCTAGGTGTAATTTTAAGTTTTTGGGCTTGTGATTTAAACATTACACAATTTATCTTTCCAAATGCATCCTTTAACGAAAAGTATATGTGTCCGCTAGAATGCAATTTCACATTAGATAGTTCACCTTTAACATTAGTATTTTTTAATATAAAGTCACTATCTATTATTTTTTTAATATACCCATTAAGGGCAGTTACTGTTAATACTTTAATAAACATTATCCCTCCATGCTGAGCAAGCATTTTTTACAAGCATTGTCGTAGTCATGAGTCCCGTTCCACCAGGTACAGGAGTAACATAGCTTGCATGATCAATAACGTCTTCAAAATTTACATCCCCAGTAACTTTATTATTTATCATTGTAGTCCCGACATCTATAACCACCGCGCCTTCTTTAACAAAATCACTTGTAACAAATCCTGGTCTACCTATAGCGGCAACTAAAATATCTGCGCTTTTACAAATTTCCTTTAAATTTAAAGTTTTAGAATGGCATATAGTTACTGTTGCATCTTCATTTAGTAATAACTGAACTGCTGGTTTCCCTACAATGTTGCTTCTACCAATAACAACAGCATGCTTTCCTTTAATAACACATCCAGTATTTTTAATCATTTCAATGACACCGAGTGCAGTACAAGGAATAAAACTTTTCTCTCCCTTATAAAATCTACCCATATTTACATCAGTTAATCCATCAATATCCTTTTTATATAAAATTTTAGAAGTAATTTCTTTCTCATTAAATTTTTTCGGCAAGGGTAATTGAATTATTATCCCATCTACACTTTTATCTCCATTAAATTTTTCTATAATATCAATAATATCCTTTTGTTCAATATCTTTATCCAAATGAATGCAAGTATAAGAAATACCTAATTTATCACAAAGATTATTCTGACTTTTTACATACGACAAACTGCCTCCATCTTCTCCAACTAATATAGTTTTAATAGAGGGTACTCTTAGTCCCTTTTTAATTCCATCTTCTATAATGGACTTAATTTCATTTCTGTATTTTTCAACTATTATCTTACCATTAACTTTAATGCCCATATTATCCTCTCCTTTTATACATTTTTAAAATATCAATTAGTATAAGAATGTTCTAGTATAAGTTCAAAATTCCTCTTTTATAGATGTAAAATCTTATTTTCATGCCCCTTAATGACATGAAAATAAAATAGACTAGCATACTGCCTAGTCTATTTTGAAGATATCTTCTCCTCGCATAATGTTAATAGCTCTAACATTTAACGACATTCAAATTATGGCAGTTGAAATTTTTTTTAAATCATCTTCGCTAAGATACCATTTATAAAAGCTGGCGAACTATCTTCTCCATACATCTTAGCAAGTTCTATACCCTCGTTTACAGAAACCTTACCCGGTATATCTTCCTCAAATAATATTTCGTATGTACTAATTCTCAAAATAGCTAGATTCATTTTTGAAAGCCTATTAAATTTCCACTTAATTAAGTGCTTTTCAATGTTTTTATCAATCTCCGTACCATTCTCATGAATTCCGGCTAACACCTTGGTAATATATGACATATCTATATCGTTTAAATCAACATCTGTATGTTCTTTGAAATTTTCAATTATTTCTTGATAATTCTCTTTATTTATTGACATTTCAAAAAGTAATTTCATTGCTATTTCTCTTGACTTTCTTCTATTCATTAGTAATCCTCCTAATTTTTCTATCTTAAATTATACCATTAATATAATAACAATAATCATATAAATATAAAATTTGTAATATTTTCATTATAATTATTTTACTTTGTGCCAAAGTATAAATATTTTTGACATGGAAACACCCTCTGATTACAGAGGGTGTTAGTTACTATGCTTCTATTTCCTCTACCTTTTCCATTCTAGGTAACACAACATTTTGTACATACACATTTACGGCTGATACTGTAAGTCCTGTCATGAGCTCTACAGATTTTTTTACATTTATTTGTGCTTGTTCAGTTACTTCTGGAATTTTAACACCATATTCAACTACAACGTGTAAATCAATTACTGCACTATTTTCTCCTACATTGACTTTAACGCCTTTAGATAAATTTTTCTTTCCGCTTAATATTTGAGTTATTCCACCAACAAGACTAGCGCTCATTCCAACGATTCCCTGTATTTCAGCAACAGCGAGTCCAGCTATGACACTAACCACATCCTCAGATATATTAACGACTCCCATTTCAGTTTCATTTAAAATCTTATCTTCCATATTAGTACCCCCTTGTTTAGCTTAGGTAATACATGACAATGCTACGCTTATTATATCAGATAAATATTGGATTTACAATTATTATTGTTTGATCTGAACTTCAATTTTTTCTAATTTTGTTTTGTTCATTACAACATCTTGAATGCTACGAAGCTCTTCTTGTGAAAGTTCTTTCTTATCACTTTTAACTATTACCTGTACCTTGTCATCTAGTATACTGCACAATGCTTCGTCAAATCCCTTAGCTTTTAGTGCAAGTTCAATGTCTGATTCATTTTGAGTTGCCATTGATATGTTTAGGTATTGATCAGCAGCAGTTGCCTTTTGTTCTTTTGGGACATTAGCATCATCAATTAAAGCTTTAATTGTTTGAAGAGTACTTGCATTTTCTTGCTCTCTTGATAATTTTGCTTCCGTGAAAAATGTTGAAGAAGTTTTACTTTCTTTTAAAGATATTGCACTCTTCTCACTACCAAAATCGCCATCATTTACATACAATGGCCCATTCACCTTTGTCGCAAGATACCCTGCAAACACAATAAGTACTACCAACGTTACAATTATACCAGATTGTTTTTTATTCATAATTTTCCCCCCATCTACCTTTCTTAGAAATTATATGCTAATTATTC
>JBLHPD010000053.1:0-23414 GCA_047624165.1 Clostridium sp.
TTTATATAGGGGGAGCGCCTATTGGCTTCCTTTAATTTATTGAGCCCTTTTTTAGACATGAGGTGTTTACGACCATCGCTTTATATTATCACAGGCATTTCCTATTGGGAATGCCTGAGTAGTAACACTTTTTGTTTGAGATTCTCCGATAATTTTCTCATCAAAACCAGCGGTGTGAGTCAAGAGATTTTCAAGTGTTACAGGTTTTGAGTATTTGTTTTCTATTTTAAAATCCTTTAAATATTTATTTACATCTTCCTCTAAATTTACCGTGCCTTTTTCTTTTAGTTGCATAACAGCTGTAGCAGTGAAAAGTTTTGAAATTGAAGCTACTCTAAAAACAGTTGTCTTAGGATCAACAGGTATTTTTTTATCTATATCTGAATATCCATATCCTTTTTCAAAAAGGACAGCATTGTCTTTAACAACAGCAAAAACTGCTCCAGGTACATTGAATTTTTTTAACTGTTCATTAAACAGACCATCTGCAAACTTTTCTACATTGTCCTTATTTAAAGGCTCTTTATTGTTGCTACCTAATAAAGACATAGAATTTTTTTGTTTACTTTCTTTTGTTGTAACAGTTTGCGTAGTACTCACAATATGTGTTAAGCATTTTATTTGAAAGCATAAAGACGGAAGTATATATGCAATAAGTACAAAAATTATTAAAAATCTTTGCATATAAGTGATAGATTTTTTCATAGCAGTAGACCTCCTTAATTTTTATGGATTGATTTGTTTGGTGTGCATTTAAAGGCTCCAAACATAAATAAATTCTATACGAATTAAGGAAATTAACAAATTGATTTATATAATAAAACCTTACAGTTTTGTAAGGTTTATTGAACTTGGAGCGTTTTATTTTATAGTAATTTCATTTAACGGTATCACTTGATTTATCAAAACACTATAGTGATAGTTACATATATATATACATTTTAAATATTAAGGAAAATTTCTAAGGATATAGATATACTTATATTTCAATTATAAAAAATCCTAGAAAAACTGTAAATGAATTTATTGATTGTTATTGCAAACGGAATGTAGACTTTCAGAGTTGTTAATGATGTCTTGCAATGATATGCAGGATCTTCATATGAAGATGTTAAATTATTTGCATTCTGTTAAGCGTAGCGGATACCTTAACGAGGAAATGTGTATTTCTATATTATTATCTTCGCATAGATGACCTTAGTATAGAATATATTATTCATATAGCCTAACAATAAGAATTAATTGATTCTTATTGTTATATAATTCCATATAATATATTGCAATAAATACAGAAATGGGGATATTTTATGGTTAAGATACTATTAGGATTACTAATTTTGCTGGCATCATACTTTGCCACTATATATATTTCTGACGTTTTTAAAGGGGAAAAGGCAGAAAATTTTCTAAATAAGAACTTTATTATTTTTGGTGTAATAGGGTTTATAGCTAGTTTTTTCGATACTTTAGGAGTAGGAAGCTTTGCTATTATTACATCCATAGTTAGGCTTTTCAAATTGACTGATGATAGAACCCTTCCTGGTACTTTAAATGTATTTTGTTCAATTCCTACGGTTTTTGAGGCGATTATTTTTTTAACTGTAATAAAAGTTGATAAAATAACATTGTTTTCAATGATTATTTCTGCTGTTTTAGGTGCAATAATAGGAGCGGATATTGTGGCTAAACTTAACATAAAAAAAATAAGAATTGGAATGGGACTAGCACTAATTACGGTTGCTATTATTATGTTTTCTGATTTGTTGCATTTTATGCCAGTTGCCGGAACAGCCAGTGGGCTTGTAGGAACTAAGCTTATGATAGCCATTGGTTGTAATTTTATACTTGGAGCACTAATGCAACTTGGTGTTGGCCTTTATGCACCTTGCATGGCATTAATTTATGCGCTTGGAATGAACCCTCTTGCTGCTTTTCCAATAATGATGGGCTCCTGTGCTTTCGTTATGCCGGCGGGTTCTATTGAATTTGTAAAAAAAAGGGGCATATGATAGAAAAGCATCCATAGCTATAACATTATTTGGAATTGGTGGAGTTTTATTTGCTGCATATATTGTTAAATCACTACCTCTAGGTATTGTTAAATGGTTGGTGTTAATAGTTGTAATATATACATCAATTATGCTATTACAATCTGCGTATCAAGCGCGCAAACAAATTAATTAAGTTGTTAATCTTTCATTTTATTGATTTCATCAAACATTAATAAATTCAATTTGTTTATTTCTTTTCTCCATTCTTTCTTTTATTAATTTATATCTATACTCTGTTTCAAGTAATTGAACTTCCTATTCCATTGAATTCAATTACAGTATGATTTATTGACTGGTGAATTTATTCATTGCGAGCCTTTCGCGGGCTCAGTTTCAGATGCTACATAAATACCTTAACCTAAGGCCTGGGCTATGATATTATTTCTTTAGTGGCTTTCTGCAACAATCCGGCAAATCCTTAGACCATGGAAGAATAGCATCTAGTTTTTCTTTATTATTAACATATATATTAGGAAGTTGCTCAAATAAATATGTTAAATACGGGAACGGACTTAACCCATTTTCTTTGGTTGTTTAATACTATATATAATAGCACTCCATGTTGCACCTTTTGAAGTGTTTGAGAATAACCAGTTTTTTCTACTGATTAAAAAAAGTTTAATAGAATTTTCGGCACAGATATTATCAATTTTAAGCCTTACATCAAGTAAGAAGATTTCTAGTTTCCTCCATTTGTTGCGGCAATAAGCGATAGCTTTACCAAATTCAGTTTTAGTAGCAAACATAAACATATACGAAATAACAGTACATATATTTAATCTTCATCCTATACAAGTTTTATTTCGGTCCACCGTTTAAATTTCTGATTTGTCCAAACCCTTGTGAAAAAAACAAAAATTTATTTTCTTTTTTATTTTCATTAGAAGGGACCGGGGGGATTGTAGAGAAATAGACTTTACGCAGCGGGGTTAATATAATTATAAAAGCTACAATACACAAGTAAGGTGAAACGGTGCATAAGCTAAAACGGAGTATCATAAGGTATACTTAATGGAACAGTATTGTCATTACCATGTACCAACAGTTTGAATAGTATCAATAAGTTAGAATTATAGCTTTGGAACGTTGCT
Organism: Clostridium sp.; assembly: GCA_047624165.1. Taxonomy (GTDB): domain Bacteria; phylum Bacillota; class Clostridia; order Clostridiales; family Clostridiaceae; genus Clostridium_AD. Next base: position 3,143 of record JBLHPD010000053.1, read on the forward strand.
AAAGTGTAATGACTATATGGAACGTAAATTATACTTTAATTCAATAAAACCTGGTAATATCAACAGTTTAATTGAAATTGTAATGCAAACTGAAATTTGCTATATATACACTAAGTTAAAAGGAAGATAATAACTTAGTGTATATATAAAATGCTGACTGCCGAGACAGGCGGTTATATTAATAACTTTCGTCCTATTACAATAAAAACTAGTGCAAATCCTATAAATTTTTACAATATTTTTTAACAAAACAACCTCATAAAAAAACAACTGAAGTAGTTTTGTTAAATTTATGTTGAAAAAAAATTATAAATAATATATAATTAAATTAACACATATACTGCAGATTAAAATAAGTGAAGAATATTTGTTAAAGAGGTGAGAGTATGAATGAAATAATAAAACAAGAAATTAAAGAATTATTTTATAAGAATAAAGGCTATGCTACAACAAAAGAAATATCCAATAAGGGTATAAATAGATATTATGTTAGTACCCTTGAAAAATCAGGTTTAATTTTAAAAATAAAAACAGGATTATACAAGTGGGTAGATTATGATTTTCAATACAATTTTGAATTAGTTGATGTATTCAAAATTGTCCCTAAAGGGATATTGTGCCTTACTTCTGCATTAGCTTATCATGATTTAACAACTATTAACCCTTGGCAGTATGAGATCGCTATAGAAAGAAGCAGTAAAGTTATAATACCTGAGTATCCACCAATTAAAATTCTATATTTTTCACAAAAACAGCTAAATATAGGTATAACTAATATAGAAGTAGATGGACATTTAATTAAGATATATGATATCGAAAAGACAATATGTGATTGCATAAGATATAGAAATAAAATTGGAATTGATATTGTGAAAGAAGCAATTAATGAGTATATAAAAAAGAAAGATAGAAACTTTAATAAACTAATGAAATATGCTGAAGTTTGTAGAGTGAAAAAAATACTAAAACAGTATTTAGAGGTGCTTGTATGAGTAATACGATAAAAAACATTACTGCATCGATAAGAGCAAGACTTATGATTGTAGCAAAAAAGGAACAAAGAAGTTTTGATTCGGTATTACTGTTATATATGCAAGAAAGAATACTATATAGATTGTCTATTTCAAAGTATTGTGAGCAATTTATATTAAAGGGTGGACTATTAATATTCATGTTAACAGGGTATAAGGGAAGACCTACTAAGGATATAGACTTTTTAGCAGAACAAATATCAAATAATATAGAAAATATAAGAAAAGTATTTTTAGAAATATGTAACGTTCAGTGTGAAGATGATGGACTAGTTTTTAGTGGAGATGAAATTGTAGTTGAAGAGATGAAAAAAGATGTAGACTATCACGGTATAAGAGTAAAAACTAATTGTTTTTTAGGTAATGCGAGAAAGGTGCTACAACTAGATATCGGGTTTGGTGATGTTGTTGTTCCAAAGCCACAAATGATGGAATGTCCAATCTTACTTGATATGAAAGCACCAGTAATAAAAGTATATTCTTTAGAATCCATTATTTCAGAAAAGTTTCAAGCTATGATTTCATTATCAGTAATTAATAGTAGAATGAAAGATTTCTATGATATATTTATTCTTTTAAATAATAATAGTTTTGATGGAAGGAAGTTGCAGGAGGCTGTAGGTGAAACAGTGAAAACGAGGCACACGGTGATTGAAAGAGAAAATATTATTTTCACAGAAGACTTTATGAAAGATGAGAATAGAATTAAAATGTGGAAAGCTTTTTTGAGAAAGATAAACTCTGACAATATTGAGTTTGATGAAGTTATGAGAGAAATTATAATATTTCTTAAACCTATTTATGATGTAATTGTTCATGAAGAAGAATTTATCGAGTTTTGGGACCATGATAAGAAGCAGTGGGGTAAGTTTAAAAATAATATTGAGAAAATAAAATAGCTATTCTGATTTAAATGGTAAGCGGGATTATGCCCTTATAGTTTAAAATTAACTCCTGTCCGACGCAAAATAATAAATGCAAGTACCTCAATGATTTGGGGTGCTTGTTATTTTTTGATGATTATAGATTATGCCAAAAGTAAACAGATGTCAAGCAGTTCGTTTGGAGTATACCGCAGACGAACGTGAACTAATAGCCTTCAAAGGGGCATTGTATGGTGCTAAAAATAGCTTGAAACAGTTCGTCAAATATATTGATTTTAAACGAACTATTATATATAATTATCTAATGAGGTGTTCATATGAAAAATTTTTTTTACATTAGAGTATCAAGTAAAGAACAAAATACAATTAGGCAAGAGGTAAAAGCTAAAGAACATCATGTTCCATTGGATCATGTTTATATTGAGAAGGTTAGTGGTAAGAATGTAACAGATAGACCTGTATTAAATAATATGATGGCTACACTAAAAAGTGGGGATAAATTAGTTGTAGATAGTATTAGTAGATTTGCAAGAAATACAAAAGATCTTATAGAATTAATAGAAAAATTGAATAATAAAGGTGTAATATTTGTATCTCTTAAAGAAGCAATAGACACGACAACACCAACAGGCATGTTTATGTTAACTATATTCGGAGCAGTTGCACAACTTGAACGTGACTACCTAAAGGATAGACAGATGGAAGGCATAGCAATTGCAGTAACGGCAGGCAAGTACAAAGAACGTAGGCCTATAGAGTATCCTAAGCTATGGGAAAGATATTATAAAATGATGCAAGATGGTGATATAAGTGGTGTTGATGTTATGAAAATATTAGATTTAAAGAAAACTACATTTTATAAATTAATTAATCAGTATGAAGAGGGTAAATAAAATACCTTCTTTTTTTATTATGGGTAGCACCAAATAATATTAAAAAACCATCTGGAAGCTGAGTTCAGACGTTTTTTCCTTTTGGTTTAAGTGATTTAACTTAAAATAAATTGATACATTTGTTTTTGAACCCAATTTACGGTAATAATGGTATAATTAAATGAAAAATTTGCGTTTGAGGATGAGTTAAGGATTATTTAAATTTGCATATAATCTACAAAACTAGGGGGAAATATGGATAAGATTTGTATAATAGAGGATGATTTTAAATTATGTGAATTAATCAAAGCATATTTAGAAGATAAGGGGTTTAGCGTGCATATAGTGGAAGATTTTATTAATATAGCAGAAGAAATAAATAGAGTAAATCCAAAATTAATACTATTAGATATAAATTTACCATATGTTGATGGTTATTTCGTTTGCAGAGATGTTAGGAGTAAATCTAGTATCCCAATAATAATAATTTCAGCTAGAAGTGGAGAAAAGGATCAGATTTTAGCTATTGATTTAGGAGCTGATGATTATGTGACTAAACCCTTTAAGTTAGAATTATTACATTCAAAGATTAAAGCTGTTTTAAGAAGAACTTATGGTGAATATGCTTTTACTAATAAAGACATTGAAGAAAAGATATTATATTTAGACGAGAAAAAATTTACGATTAATTTTAAAGATAAGGCTAGTGAAATTAGCAAAAATGAGTTTAAGCTTATTAATAAGTTTTTACTAAACCCAGGAAAGGTAATTAAAAGAGAAGCACTTTTTCAAGAACTTTGGGACGAGGATACATTTATTGATGAAAATACGCTAACGTTTAATATAACTAGAATTAAGAATATATTTAAAGAGCTTGGTGTTAAAGATATTATAAGAACTAAAAGAGGTGTTGGTTATATTTTTGATGATAGTGTACTAAAAGAGGGGAAGGAAAATGAAAAATACAATTAAAAACTTCTTTATGGATAGGCTAATATATATAGTGTTTATGGTCATCAATTCGTTATTGCTAACAACCTTTTATACCTTTACGGTAGGTGAGAATGTTGAGGTTATATATCCTCTTATAATAACTATATTTCTTATTTCCACTTTGCTAACTATTGATTGGTTTAGATATTATGGGTTTAATAAGGACATTGAAGCAATGCAACAGAAGAAAAACCATAGTCTAAAGGCATCAACAAGAGAGCAAAAGGAAGTAGCAAAAGCAATTACATGTATTAACTTAAAGTATGCTGAGGAGGAACAAATGCTTTTAAGTGATTATGAAAATAAAATATACTTCTTAAGTGGTGCAATACATAAGTTTAAAAATTATATATCTGTTATTGCGCTTATAATAGAAAAAAATAAATATATAAATCTAGAAATAGAATTAATTCTAAATGACGTAGAATATGAAAATGATAATTTATGTGCTTCTTTAGAGCAAGTTTTAAATTATATAAAACTTGATAGTTTTAGCAATGATTTTGAACCTGTAGCTGTTAATCTATATGATGAGGTAAAAGAAATAATCAATGTAAATAGAAATACATTTATAAATAGTGATGTATTTCCTATTTTAAACTGTGAGGAAAAGGGTAGTTTTATAGTAACAGATAAAAAATGGAACAAGGTAATAATAGAACAATTCATTACAAATGCAATTAAATATAGAGCATTAAAAAAGAGAAATAATAAAATATATTTCAATATTAAAAAGAAAGGTAGCAATGTATTGTTAACTATAAAAGATGAAGGTATTGGGATACCAAATTATGATTTGAAAAAAATATTTGAACCTTTCTTTACAGGAGAAAACGGAAGAAAAATAAGAAATTCAACTGGTATAGGATTATACATAGCTAGAGAATTAGCGCTTAAGCTAGGTCATGAAATATTTTTAGAATCAAAAATTGGTTTAGGCACGGAGGTCACAATTAAATACCTTTCAAAATTGTAAGGTTATTTTCACATAAATAAATTTTTATATGTGGCAAATATCCTTAATATTATAATTGAAAGGGAGATGATTAAATGGAGATTTTAAAGGCAAGAAATTTAACAAAGATATATGGAGGCGAAAACAAAGAAGAGTCAACAAGGGCATTGAACGGAATATCTTTTAGTGTAGACAGCGGTGAGTTTGTGGGCATAATGGGACCATCAGGCAGTGGAAAAACAACCTTGCTTAATATATTGAGTGGTATCGATAAATTAACATCAGGACAAGTGAGTATAAGTAATAGAGATATATGTGAGATGAGCAAAAATGAAATAGCTTTATTTAGAAGAAGAGAAATAGGGTATATATTTCAAGACTTTAATCTTTTAGATAGCTTAACATTAAAGGAAAATATAATGCTACCAATGATTTTAGATAAGAAATCACAAGATGAAATGGAAAAGAAAACTAGGGAGCTTATGATGATTTTTGAAATATATAATATAGCAAATAAATATCCCTATAACATATCAGGCGGACAGCAGCAGAGGGTAGCTGTAAGTAGAGCACTTGTTAACGACCCATCAATAATCTTTGCAGATGAACCAACAGGAAATTTAGATTCGAAATCATCAAAAGGGATTATGGAATGTTTTGAAAAAATGAACAAAGAGCTTCAAGCAACCATATTAGTAGTAACGCATGACGTTTTTGCAGCGAGCTATTGTAATAGAGTTATATTTATTAAAGATGGAAAAATATACTCGGAAATTATTAAAAAAGGTACAAGAAAAGAATTTTTAGATAGTATCTTTAACTCATTAGCGGTTATTGGTGGTAAAAGCAATGACAATTAAAGATATAGCAATCAAAAATTTTAAACATAATATAAAAAAATACTTAACATATTACTTGTGCAATAGCTTTATTATAGCAATGTTTTTTATGTATTCAGTATTAATTTTCAATAAAGAACTATGGACAACATCTCAAATAGAGAAAGGTGTTTTACAAGGACTTATTATACCAAGTGTAGCCTTAGGAGCATTTTCATTATTTTTTATAAGCTATGCTCATTCCACCTTTATAAAGTGCAGAAAAAAAGAATTTGGTGTATTTATGCATCTAGGTATGACAATTGGAGATATAAGAAAAATAATTATTTATGAAAATATAATAGTGGCGGTAGGATCAATATTATTGGGGCTTTTAGTAGGAGTTGTTTTTTCAAGGTTATTTTTTATTGTAGTAATAAAACTATTAGGGGTTAAAGGGATAAGTTATATTATAGGGCTTAAGAATTTCATATTTCCAACAATTATATTCAGCGGAATATACTTAGCTAATTTGTTAACTACGATTATAGCTACACATAGATTTGAAGTGATTAAACTTTTAAAAGCTGATAGGAAAATTCAAAGGAGCAGGTTTAGTAATCCTATATTGGCATTAATGGGGTTAGTAATAGTTATAGGGTCATTTATTATTTTATATAAGGAATTTAACAACTCAGATAGCGGAAGGGTATTGTTAGAGACAACTATAATAATTTTAATGGGCGTATATCTTTTTATTTCACAGTTAGGAAGCTTTTTATTAAAGTATTTAAAAAGACATAGTAGTATTTATTTTAAAAAGTTATTATTTATAACCAGCCTAAACAGCAAGTTTAAGGAGACTAAAAAAATAATATTTGTAATCTCAATCTTAGTTACAGTAATAATATTTTATACTGGATTTATGCTTAGTCTCTGTACAACAGCTGAAAAAAATGCATTAAATATAAATTCTTATGATATTTTTTATGCTGAAATTGAAGATAAAAATATATTATCCAAGGGGGTAATAGAGGAAATAGTGATTAGAAATAAAGAAGAAATAACGATGCATGATACATTAGAATTTGTATATTACTATGGAACGAGTGAACAACCAGCTAATGAAATCATAATGACTGATAAAGAAATAAACAAATTAGGTAAGATCAATCTAAAAGTTAGTAAAGGTAGTTACTTATTTCTTAAACAGTCTGATGGAATTAGTGAAGCTGAAAAGAAAGACTTTAAAAGCTTTAATATGAAGCTTGTTTTCAATAGTGGAACATACGAATTATATAATCAAGAGAATGTTTTTAAAAAAATATTCAATAGCATTAATTATTCTTATTCAGAAGTTAAAGTAGTAAATGAGAGCGACTATAATTTTATTAAGGAGCAAAAGGAAGGATATGAATTTGGTAGAATTCAGTTATACAACCTTAACAATTGGAAGGCAACAGAAGTTATAGTCCAGGAGCTTAAAAGTAAACTAGACATAATAAACAAAATCACAAAAGACTCCAATTCACATTTTAATTCATATGAAGATATGCTAATGGTTGCTTCAAAAATTGGCAGTTACAATTCTAATATGCAAGGCGCCAAACTATTATTATTTACCTCAGGATTTTTAGGAATATTCTTTTTTATAGCTACAGCTATAGTACTATTTTTAAAGCTATTATCAGACATTGATAGTGATAAAAAGAGATTTAATAGTATGTACAAAATAGGAATGACAGAGGAAGAGATAAAAAAGCAAATAGGTAGTGAACTCAAACCTTTATTTTTTATAGGACCTGTCATTGGGATAATATTAGCTTTTGCTTTTACCATAATTTTTAATCAAGATGTAACAGATAATGTAATAAACTATTTTATATATTCTAATATAATAGTTTCGTTAATTCTTTTGCTTATACAAGTAGTTTATTATTTTGTCTGCAAAAAGATTTACTGTGATGAGATCTTAGAAGACCTTTTGATATAAATTTAAGTAAAAACATAACATTATAAGGTTAAAATTAAAAACCATCTGGAGCTCCAGATGGTTTTTAATTTTGGTTCAATATAACCTTTTATTATGTTGTATGGTTTTTATCGTTTAAAACTAATTTTTTATATGTTATATATAGTATAATTAAGAAAATAAGTTGATTCGGACTTGTACTTTATGACGACTTAACTATACACAAAAATTAGAATTAGATATGGGGAATCGTACCACAAATAACGTAGACTTTCCTGTTAAATTGTTTGAAGTCGTATCATAACCTCAATAAATTACAAAAACATATTTTTATTTTTATTTGAATTTTGATATAATGCAAATAAATGATAAAGGTTTGTAATTTTATCTACTATTGAGGAATTAAAATAAGGAGGAAAAAGATGAGTGAATTTAAAAAGGTAGATGTTAGAAATATTGTTCGTAATAGTTATGGGAAAATAGCTAGAGGAAATGCGAAAGAGGATGGCTGCTGTGGTGGTAGTAGTATTAATCTTAAAAATTCTTCGATAGAAATATCACGTAAAATAGGATATTCTGATGAAGATATATCAACTACTCCAGAAGGAGCTAATATGGGACTTGGCTGTGGAAATCCTCAATTAATAGCTAATATTAAAGAAGGTGAAACTGCTATAGACCTTGGAAGCGGGGGAGGCTTTGACTGTTTTTTAGCTTCAAAGAAGGTTGGGCTTAAGGGATATATTATTGGGATTGACATGACTCCAGAGATGGTTAATAAATCAAGAGTTATGTCTAAGAAAAATAGATATAGAAATGTGGACTTTAGATTAGGTGAAATTGAAAATCTTCCTGTGGCAGATAACACTGCGGATGTAATTATCTCAAATTGTGTTATAAATTTATCTCCAAATAAACAAAGAGTATATAATGAAGCTTGTCGTGTATTAAAAAAAGGTGGTAGAATTGCTATTTCTGACATAGTTCTTATAAGAGAATTGACAGAGGAAATGAAACAAGATGAGAAACTTTATTGTGGATGAGTTACTGGAGCATCTTCAGTTGAAGAATTAAGATTATACTTAGAAAAGGCTGGGTTTAGTGATATTATCATTGAAACTCAAGAAGTCTCAAAGGAATATTCTGAAAAGTGGGCACACAACTTAAATGTTGGAGAATATATTATGTCTTCATCGATAAAAGCAATAAAATTATAAAATTCCCACATATAACTTATATAATATATAATATTTTTTTCTATTACTCTGTTGCACCATATTCCTATATTGTTCATCAACAAGAGCATAAATAAATGCTCTTGTTTTATTTTTTAAAAAATACCATAAACGTTCGTTTTTGGGACTTGTTTTAGTTTTAAGTATTTTTCTATAAAATATTATAAAAAACATATCAAAACTTATCTCAAAATCATAGTATTAATACTTGACCACTAAGTTAAGTTATTAGACTATATATTTATAAAATTCAACCAGTTTCGTCATTTACATATAAAATATAACATTAACGACATTGATTACAAAAGACAAAGGAGATATTTTTATGTTAATTGGATATGCAAGAATCTCTACACAAGATCAGCATTTAGAATTACAAACGGATGCTTTAGAAAAAGCTGGATGTGAAAAGATTTTTACAGATATAGCCAGCGGAGCTAAAACTGAGCGTAATGGATTAGAAGAAGCTTTAGCATATTTACGTGAAGGAGATATATTAGTTGTTTGGAAACTTGATAGACTTGGCAGATCGTTAAAGCATTTAATTGAAGTTGTAAATGCTTTAAGTGAAATAAATATAGGATTTCAAAGTCTTCAGGAAAAGATTGATACTACTACCAGTGGGGGTAAATTAATATTTCATATATTTGCCTCCCTTGCTGAGTTTGAACGAGATATTATAAGAGAAAGAACAAATGCTGGACTTAAAGCTGCAAGAGCTAGGGGAAGAATTGGTGGAAGACCAAAGGTGATGGATACTAAAAAGATTTGTATGGCAAAATCTCTAGTTAATGATAAAAGTAATTCTATAAAAAATATTTGTGAAACTTTAAATGTTTCTAGGGCTACTCTTTATCGTTATTTAAAGGAAAGTAATAAATCAGAAACGAACTTAGAATAATAAGCTACGTTGAATATATATAAACAAAGTGTAAGTTATCTTAAATACTAATGTTTGTTGCTTTACCTATAGATAACATGAAAAAATATTTTGTGACTCAGATATATATCAATAATAATTATAATGTTGCGCTGGTCAGAGAACTACTTCAACATTCAGATTTAAAAACTACACAAAAATATATTAATATTCGTACAGAGGAAATAGAAAAGGCTTTAAATAAACACATACATTTATTGTAGGGGTGTCACCAGCGTTTCCTAAATGTTATATATACCTCTTATTGGGAAAAATATCTTGTACATTATAAAAACATAAGCTATACTAAAAACATAAATAATTAACCAGTTAATTGAGGTTAACCACTGTAAATACTTAATAGTATGTTTAATTATAAAACATGTAAAATAATCACTGAAAGGGTGATATATTTTGGCTACTTGGGGAGTAAAAGTTACTGATGAATTAAAAGAAAAAATTGCCAATGCCATGAAAGAAAGTGGTTTGGAGGGACAGGACTTCGTTGACCAACTCTACACGTTGTATGCTACAGAAATATTCAAGAAAGAGAAACCACAGTTTGCAAAAGAACTTGAAGAATTACAAAAACTCACTCAGAGAGTTTACAATATTTACTTAAATTCTGCGGAACAAACTGATAATCTATTGCAGTCTAAAGAAGATTCTTTCCAATTTGTTTTACAAGATTTACAGGTGCAGAATGGAACACAAAAGAATGAATTACATAATAAAGAAAATGAATTAGAGGCATTAAGAGATGCTTATAACAATCTATCTGACGATAAGAATGAAGTAGATATAAGGATTTCAGAACTTGTAGATACCATTACAACAAAGCAGGAGTTGGTTATTGAATATAAAGGAAAAAATGATACTCTTGCAGGGCTTGTAACAGAATATAAAACTTATAAGGAAGTAAATAAAAATATTACAGCGAGCCTCCAAAGTGCAACAACAGAGCTAGGAGATACTAAGCTCTCTCTAAAGGAATCACAGGCTGTAATAGGCTTTAAAGAGCAGGAAATAGCACGTATAAATAAGAATAATGAAGAAGCTTTAATTGTTAAAAGGGCTACTTATAATAAAGAAATAGAAAATATAATTAAGCAGCATGACCAAGAATTAAGATCTATTAAAGAAAAAACTGAATTGAATACAGGCAAAGCTCTATTGGAAGGGGATCAGAAGCACCAAAAGATCATTGGAGAAATTAAAGAAAAATTTAATAGTAAATTAGAAACGATTACTGATAAGTTAGAAAGTGAAAGAGAAACTAACTCCCAGTTAAAAGAAGAAAATTTTAATTTGAAGGTTATAAAAAAAGAGCCAGGAGCGAAAACTAGTAAATAAAAAGTTTAATAGGTAAAAAGATGAGAGGTACAGGGGTACGGAAACGATGAATTTTATAAATAATTATTAACTAGAAGTGGTGGAATATTACAATACGTGATATATATTCAACGAAGTGATAATTAATATTATCTCTAAGTTATAGAGTCAAAAGGGCGATATTTCAGAGAACAACCAAAAAAATTTACAAATATATAAAGATAAAATTAGTAATCTACAAAATGAAATTGATTCAGTAACCTTATTAAATTCAATGAATGAGGATAAACTAACTACTATTAAGGTATACCAAGGAAAAAATGATGCGCTTACAGGTATACTTGAAAAATATAAACAATATAAAGTTGAATTATGCATCGGTACAAAATAAATAATCAGTTAAATTAAAAGGAGTATGAAATATTATGCTATTTAACAGAAATAAATCTTATGAGGATATAGTTCCAGGATTAGAAATTAAAAGATTAATAATGTTAGTTAGAAAATTATCGTCAGATGTTGTGTTTAATATGGCTAATTTAGAAGGGAATCCTTTTACTTATCCTGAAGTACAAACTTTACTTGAGGGTATTACTATAGGGGGACATAAAGTAAGTGACGAGCAACAAATTTATAATATTAGAAATGGTTGGAATTATTTATTTGATACAGTGATCCAAAACAATGTAGACCTTGATATAAATATTTTCAATAAATTTAATAACATAGTGGCTAAGGATGAAGCATTATTTAGCGGGGCATTTAGAACTGGTCAAGTTAGAATAGCCGGTACAGATTTTATACCTCCAAAGGCTGAAGAGCTAGAATGTATTTTTAAAAATGAATTACCTAAATTAATAGAAAGATGTGAAAGTAAAACGGATTTAGCTTTTGAAATATTTCTATGGGGAGCTTTAAATCAATTTTTCTATGATGGGAATAAAAGAACCTCTAGGTTAGTATCTAACATGGTTTTAATATCAAAAGGTCAAGGTATATTTAATATAAAGTCAAAGGATAGATTGCAGTTTAATACTTTAATGGTTGAGTTCTACAATACAAGAGAAGCTGATAATATCTTTGAGTTTTTATATACTAGTTGTTTGGAAAGATATTAACAAACGGTTCCTTACTAGATTGTTTGATTGCTCGGCAGTGAGTAAGATTGCCCAAATCCGCCTTTCGGACCCAGAGCAGTGAAAGAGCTTGTGCCACATTAGATTTTTGCATGAAGAATGAAGGCGTAAATCTAATGTGGGCTATCTTTTGACTGCGGAGGCTCAGTATTATAATTTAACTCATTTATAAAACATTCAATGTTACAAGTCAACACGTTATGTTACATTCAAAATGAAATTTTTAAGGAATAGGCAATAGACCTAATGTGAAAGTAACACAATTACATTTGTGTTGCTTTCGCATTATTTTTTGAATAGTCTAAATATTGCAGCTTCTATATTTTATATTGCGTAAATGTAAAAGTTCCAATATAATGAAAGATGTTGTTTAAAAATACATATTATTAAAAAAGAGGTAAATTATGGATGAATTAAGGAATGAACTAATAAAACTTATAAGTGAAAAAGGACCTTTGAATGAAAGAACAATATTAGTTAGTCAAGAATTGGACAAGCTTATTGTTTCTTTTTATTATTCTCAAAATAATAAAAAGAATATATAGTTTTGTATTATATAATGGGGTAGTGCTCGCAAAACGCGGAAAATATACGTTAAGACAGTTATTACCAAAATATATTTTATCAAAACATTCTGAGTTAGAACTAATACTAAATAGTTCTAACTCTAAAAAGTGTATACCATCAGTGTAAAGCATTGCTATATATGGGGTACAGGTAGTAATGGAACTAAAAACGGCTATAATCATGTAAAAAAATGGATTTTAAGTTTTAATACCTGTTTATCATCAATTTTAAGAAAAGAAAAAAAGGCATTGGTGTACGATATAAGAAGATGTCGAGCTGATATAATTGCATAGATTAGATGTCCAAAGTGGGTGTTTTTGCCTATCCCGCCAAAAAGGTATATTAGTAGATTTTATAGTAGGGGTAGGGCTCGCAATTTGTGCAAAAGTACCGTTAAGAAAAGTTGACTAACATTTAAGTAAATATATAGTAAATATAGTGGGTTCCTTAAAAATTCTAATGTAATAAAATACAATAAACCTTACATTCGTGAATACAGCATAAAGTGTTGATATATAAAGGCTTATAGTAGATTTAACTAAAGCCTTTTTTCTTATTGTGTACTTGAATGTATTGTTTTATGAGATATATTATAAAAATAGTACATTGAGTTTATGAGCTTTAGGATACTTTTGAGCCTAAATTATTACATTTATGGCCATATGTTTTTATTAACGTATGAAATATCATTTTTGCGTATGCTGCCCCTGGTAAGTCTGGCTGTACCCACGAATGTAATGAGTTTGTAACTGTTTTTATTATTGTCCTTGCATTAATATCAGTATTGTAATAATATATTTTAGCAGGTTTTCCTCCTGCCAAGAATGTTCCAGGCCACTCATATTGTTCTTTTACTTCTTTAAGCGAAGATTCGCATATCCAGAGTAACTTTGAGCATAGCCATAAACTCTATCATCATATGCTGGTTTTGTTGCATACCCTGTATAATGTTGACTATAGCCAAAAGTTCTTGTGTCTGAATAGGGTCTGGTAACATTTCCCTTAGATATATAATTTTGTTTTTTTGTTAGATATAACCATATAATGTATGGTTTTGCAGGGTATGAAGGGGTAGTGCCATATATCTGCCCCTTAAAACCAGAACCAGTTCCTGGAATTGAGCTTAGCGTCCCCGTATATCCTCCCGAACTATAGTTAAGACTTCCGTTACTAATATGATCACTATCATAGTAAGAGGAGTATCCATAGGATGTAACTTTCCAATAAACTGAAAGTGTATCAATTACATTCATTGTTACCTCTTTAGTGTCTGCAGCCTGTAAACTTCCACCAGTCTGTACTGATTTTATTCCTTGTCCCGATAAAGTCCCCACATATCCCCCAGAATTATACGATTTTGAAGAAGGAACAGATGATGATGAACTATAATTACCACTTGATGCAGATTGCACTCTGCTCTGTACTGGTGTATATACCAAGCTCAGGCAAGCCTTCACAAATACCCCAGGGGTGCTTATTTTTACATTGATGTAAAAATAAGCTATTATTAGGTTAATGTTAATCCAGATATTTTTGTGTTTCCTGATGTTGCTCTTACTACTGATCAACTATCTAGTATTACTAAAACGGTGCAATACCTTCCACTATTACTTTTTTTTCTGCTTTTATGTTATTTGGATTAGTTACTCCTGCTAATAATGTTATTGTTCCATTAAATGTATATGTGTCCGCTGTATTTCCATCATAAGTTGGAGTTCCTCCATCCCATGTTAATGCTGCACTTGTTGTAACACTATCACTTAATGTTATATTTACACTAGTTGGCAATACTACTGCATTTATATCTGTTCCATTTGCTACGGTTATGTCACTTATTGTTGCTATAGCGGTTACTATTTTTCCACTTGACGCTGCTACTACAAATTTCTTTACTGTTGCTTTATAATCATTTGAAGAATCCATAAAAGCTACATATGGTATTCCATTATCTACATATAAGGATGTCCCCATTACTGCTCCTACTGAAAACCCTGCTGTTCCTACATCTTCCCAGCTAGTTCCATTGTATTTCTTTACCGTTGATCTAGTACCAGAGACTACTACATTACCTGCTGCTCCAGTTACAGTGCCCGGAGCCATATTGGCTACTAAGTTTATAAGAACATTTGCTGTTACTGTTCCTAAAGTTCCATTGTTAGTAATGGTTGTACCACTAGAACCTTCTTCAGCTGTTATATTAGTTACCGTTGCGCGTGCTGCAATTACAATGTCCGCATGAACATTACAGTCTATGCTAGTTACCGTAGCGCCAGGATTTACGTTTATTGTAAGACTTCCACTTGCACTTGTAACTATTGTTACTGAACTAGGGTCTCCAGTTACAGTTATAACTGCTCCATCCGTGTCATATTGTTGCCCTCTGCTGACTCCGTCCAAGTACCAATTTCTACGTTTACAACGTTAACTTCTCCGCTAACCTTGACACCATTTTTAAAGGATGCATTAGGTATATTTACTGTTAAATTGCCTGTAATTCTATTCCCTGCATCACCAGTTAGTATAGATGTTCCTACCCCAGTATAGTTAAATGATAAGTTACCGGTTAAAGTGTATGCACCAAAATTCATAGTAAGAGGTCGAGTTACGGTAGTACTAGCTGCAAAGCTGGCTGTTAGGTTGATGGTAGTAATGATGTTATTAGCTAATGCTGTCTTTAATTCATCTGCTGTGCTAACATTTGCTGTTATTATCGGAACAGGCGCTGTTGATGTAAGCGTTGACACTACTGATGCCTCTATTTCTACACTTGTTTCAGTAGGTTTCTCATTAAATAAATTATTTACTTGGTCTGCATTGTACAATTTATTTGCTACTTCATACTCATATGTACTCGTATTTTTTATAAGATCAAAAACAGCTGGGCGATTATGAAGCAATACATTACCTATGCCGCCTAAATTCGAATTAGCTTTCCACAGATCGCCATCTTTTGCATACACAGCTACATTAAGTGAAGATGCAATCATTGTAGCTATTGCAAGCTTTGATAATCTCACATACATTTTCTTATTTATCATTTTTGTTTCCCCATTATTATTTTATTTATTTAAAACATTGACTGTAACAAATATTTTTCTCTTTTTAAAATTCTAACCATAAAATTTCTTATTTTTTCATAGTGAAAAGGTATCAATAAAAACCAATCTACCTCATATTGGGTGCCATTACAAAATCTTAATAAAACCACTATTATTATAAATATATATATACTATATTTAAATTTAAAACATCTTAATAAAATAAAATAAGATGGGTGTTAATAGTTATATAAATACAAATAGTAATTTATTTGATTTAAAATTTACCAATTACACCTATATTAAATATATGATATTACAATTTTAACATTATTTAGTGATATTTGATATATGTGTTTTTTCTTTCTTCTGAGAACTAAAATATAAAATGAGCCACTGGCACATCTATTAAACATAACGACATTGTTTTAAATATTAATATATATTTAAGGCTATTAACACCCTATCTATTTTCATACATTCCAATTTCTTTAAGCACCTCAGAATTTGTTACATAAATTGTAAATGAAATGGACGACTTGTATTTGCTATATATTAAATAAAATACGGAATCTAGCTATTACAAAATCTTAATTTAACACTACCAAGCTCAGGCAAGCCTTCACAAATACCCCAGGGGTGCTTATTTTTACATTGATGTAAAAATAAGCTAACTGGGTCAAGATATTGTATCAATTGTTGAGAACACCTTAGGATTTATAAAGAAAGGGAAAACAGAAAGGTACATAAGTGCTGAAATGCATAGAATGTGTGTCAAAAAAAATATTGAGGTTGGTCTTGCTTTATGTGCGGCGGATAAGAGGATTTCGTTGTATAGGCACCCTATTACCACAGATAATGTGATTGAGGACACCTGTTTATTAGCCTTAACTGTAAGAAGAAACGGGTTATACTCTTGTATTTCAAGAATGGTATCTTTATCGACGCCGAGCGAAGAGTTGTTAAAAAAGAGAGATGCAGTTCTAGCTGTTGACTGTGCTTGCCAAGAGTATACTAAAGTGGGCAGCAATTTAAGAGGTGTCTTTAACAAAATAAAAGATGTATATAAGGATAATGGGTTTGAAGAAGAATGGAAAAACCATCATCAAGGTGGAATATCAGGATACATGGGAAGAGAAGAAAAAATTAACCAAGATACAGATATTAGTATAGAAGATAATATGATTTTTGCGTATAATCCTACGGTTATAGGTTATAGGTTATAAAACGGAGGATACTTTCTATCTTTGGGATGGAAAGCCTATTGTTACAACTTTTTCTGAAAATCTACCAATGATAGAAGTACAATTTGAAGGGAAGATATACCAAAAACCTGATATTATAATCTTAGATTAAAAGGGAAGTAGTATAATGATTTTGTTTTTTATAAGGAGGAAAAAATGGGATACACATCCATAGATAATAGGTTTATGCAAGATAGAGTGAAAAAAATAAGAGAACAGCTATTACTAGATAATATAAAGGGATTATTAATTTTTACAGACGAATTTAGACCTAATTACAGTTTATATATATCGGACTATAGACCGGTAGAAAATCTTGAGATTTCCCCCCAGGGAGTTTATATAAGTCAAGAGGAAATTATATTGTTCTTAGGGAAATTAAATAAGGAAAGTGCAAAAAATATTTTTTGGATTAGAGATATAAGGGATATAGAAACCATTAACGATTTTTTCTGTAAAATGAAAGCTGGGGAAACTATAGGGCTTAGTGGTATTGAAAGGATTCCTTTTTTTATAAGAAAATTATAGATAATATACCCCAAAATATTGATTTTCATGATTATGATAAGGTGTTAGATAATTTAAGACTATATAAAAACGAAGATGAAATACAACTTATAAAGATCGCTTCTAGTACAGCAGATAATGCGGTAAAATATATGTTGGGAAATATTAAGCCAGATGTTTCTACTGAGGTAGGTATAGCATCTGAGGGTGAATTTTTTATAAGAAGGAAAGGGATGGATATAGGGTATGATACTATAATTGCCAGTGGTAAAAACACTATGGATAAGACATGGAGGCCCAGTAGTAATGTGATAAAAAAAGGTGATATACTTTTAATTAATATAGTGCCTAGGCATAAAGGGTATTGCTCTTTTTTTACAATTTTACACCCTATTGATAATTCCTATGCTAAAGAGATTTGTAGTATATCTAAAAAAATAATAAAGTATATGATTGAAAATATAAAACAGGGTGATAGCTCTAATAAAATATATGAACTTTATTATGAAAAAACTAAGGAATATGGACTTTTGAATCATTTTTCACCTTTTAGTAATAGTGAAAAATCTATTGGACATAGTACTGGATTAGAGGTTGTGGAGTATCCCTATATTAATAAAGATAACAACATTATTTTAGAAAATAATATGGTGCTTTCTTTAAAATATAATCTTTATAACTTTAAATTTGGGGATATCAGATTTGAATTTAATGTACTAATAGACGATAAAGCTATATTATTAAATAGATATTTAATAGAAGAATAATTTTAGAGAACATGTTTTAAGTTAGTAAAGCTAAGTTGATAAGTATTGACTAATAGAATTAGGTTAAATGAAAAAACAACATAATGCTTTATATAAAAGAAAAATTAACAATAATCCAGAGATAATATACTTTTAATATGAAAACTTTTATATTTTTATATTAAAATTTATATATAAAAATATTAAAATATTTATTTATAATAAAATATAATTTTATTTATGAATATATATATAAACAAATAAACTAATAAGGTGTTCCGTCATCCTTTTTAAAATCTATTACTAAAGAATGTAGTAGATTTATTGCGAACGTCGACTTACCTATACCACCTTTGTTATTATAAATAGCAATTACAATAACATCTTTTTTCATTTTTTTACATCCTCCAATATAGCTATAGCTTTAGCATTATATCATTTTTATGAGAGGATATCACAAATTAAATATTGCAATAAATACTGCATTTTAAAGAATATTCTCTAAGTTTTAGGTACCTTTAACATATTACTTTATTCCTCCAAACATACACTTCGCTAACATTTGAAAAGGACCTGAGATATTGATATTACACATTTCGGGTCCTTTCCGGTTATGGCCATGAAGCAGGCCTTTGTAATTAACTTATCTAATATATGTTCGTTTCTACACTTGGGGTACGGCAACGATTCGTACAAATCGTTGCTCTACCCCACTTAAGTTGGCTCAGAAAGGTCATAAAATTATTGCTATAGAGAAAAACAAGTATTGCATTGGAAAAGCCAAAGAACTACTGAGATGCAATGGAGTTAGTTATTGTGATTTGAATTCTATGGAGGCTGATGATACAGTAGTGTTCATTAATTCGGATATTTGTGATATCTACCTTAACCAGTTACGCAACTATAATATTGATGTTGTTGTTTGTTGGAATATTGGTACACACTGGTCAAAGGATATGATGAAATATTATTTTGGGAAGATGCTTAACTATGGTTTGACTGTCGACCAGATTAGAGAGAATATGGAATCTTCATATGGTGAGTTTATCCAATGGTCGGCTGTTGGGAGTGCTCGAAATTTAGGTGTTCCAGTTCATATAGTTGATAGGAATCTATACTCTATTAATGAAGAGAATGATCCGTGTTTTTAAACATTGAGAGATGAGTTCAATTATGAATCAATTCTGTACTTATCTAGAGAATCATCTTCAATATCTATTTGAGGAAGACCTCTCACATCAGGAGATGGCGTGTTGGAAGACGATTTAGTTCAAGTAGTGCTTGTATCAATATTAATGTTCTAAAGCTCCCGTATTGAACTTGAGCTAACAATGCACTCAAGTTCGCTTCGGCTGCAATGGGGTAAGCCTTCGAAGAAGCCAAAGCACATGCATCAGCTAACCGAGCCGGAACTTAGAAAAACTAACATAAGAGCTATGTAAGCTTTTCTAAGTTCCGGTAACGCTGAGGCACGTCTTGAGTGCGAGACGATATACGCCATTCAACGTTTATGCAGCCTCGTGACGCGGATTTATTAGAGAGAGAGGTAATAGAATGTTTAGTCATGCAATCGTAATTTTTCGCCAATTCAACAATGTCAGGTTAATAAATGAAATACGAGAGAAGTATGACCCGCTTTTGACTATATTGCTCCACATATAACGTTAGTATTTCCGTTTGAAAGTAATATTCCGACAAGTGAATTAATTAAGTACATTAAGAAGTCACTTGTTTTGGTTGGGAAGTTTAGCCTTGCTATGAGAAAAATAACTGGAAGCTCAGATGGATACATCTTTCTAAATGTGAAGAAAGCATTCCTGTTATGAATTAAAATGAACTTTGAAAAAAAGAGCACCTACTGATAAAATACAGGGTATAACAGTTCGAACTTTTATACCTAATTTATAATTATCAGTGGAGGTACTCAAATGAATTATACACAAAATGATAAGATAATGTCAATAACAGAAAGCACTTTAGTCATAGGAATTGATATCGCAAAGCAAGTTCAGTATGCGAGAGC
>JBLHPD010000054.1:0-23144 GCA_047624165.1 Clostridium sp.
TAAGTTCTTTGCTAATTTCTTCTGCTAATTTAATTTCATCACTTGCGGTAAAGCTTGAATTAAAATCAATTACAACATCAAAAACTAAATTTTTATAGTTGCCATCGCCTACAATTCTAAAATCATGAATAGACTTTATTATAGGAAAAAGTTTTAATACATCTAAAAGTTCTAAGCGAGAGGCGTTAACCTCTTCATTATCTGTGTTTATAGGGTCCATGTGAATGACTAGATATAAGTCAAATTCCTGTGAGATTTCTTTTTCTGCTCTGTCTATAATTTCATGAATTTTAATTATAGAAATATCACAGGGAACTTCTGCATGTACAGAAGCCATGCATCTACCGGGTCCATAGTTATGTATAACTAAGTCATGGGCACCAGTAATATAGTCATAGGATAATAATTTTAATTGAAGTCCTTCCACGAGAGCCACATCAGGAGCTTCTCCAAGCAAGGGATTCATAGTTTCTTTAATAAGTGAATAGCCAGCATATATTATGATAAGTGATACTAGTATCCCTATGTATCCATCTATGGGAAAGTCAATCCAAATAGACAGAAGTAGCGATAGTGCAACGCAACTTGAACTAATTACGTCACTTAGTGCATCAGTGGAAGATGCTTCTAGCGCTGAAGATTTTATAGCCTTACCTAAAGTCTTATTAAATCCACTAATCCAAAGTTTAAAGCCTATAGAGACTAATATTAATATAAAGGGTATAAGTTTAAAAATTACGGCTGAGGGATGAATTATTCTATCAAAGGATGTTTTAATAAACTCAAAGCCTACAAGTATTACTAAAAAGGAGACTATAAGTCCAGAAATATATTCAAGCCTTCCGTGACCAAAGGGATGCTGCTTGTCTGGTGGTTTACTAGCTAGTTTAAAACCTAGAATTGTAATAACTGAGGAAGCTACATCTGATAAATTATTAAAGGCATCCGCAGTAATTGCTATGCTATTTGATATTATTCCAATAATTAGTTTTGTAGCAAAAAGAATTAAGTTTACTATAATTCCAACGAGGCCACCTAGGTAACCATAGGAATCTCTTACGTTTTTATTAGTAACATCTTGAGAATTTTTTACGAATTTTGAAATTAAAAATTGTGATAACATTTTCCCACCTCTGATTATATAGTATAATTCTAATAATTAATTCTAAACATATATTTGACAATTAATTATATCATTAATTTAGATTATATAGAAAAATAATTTTTTTTTTTGTTATACTAGTGAAGGGGATAAGCAAAGCGCTTATATGCCCTAAGGGACATTCAAAAAAATAACAAGTCAGTATGCGAGCCTATCCTAGGCTAGTCTATTTTGCGTCATACTTCGGCGGCAGAACCCGCTGATAGTATAACTAGCAACGGAACCTGTCTCCTTGTCTGATACTAAATATACGTCGCATCTTTGACTTGTTATTTATTTTCATGCCCCTAATATGCATTGGAGGAATATATATGAGTAGTGAATTAGAATTTGCCCAAAATCTTATTGATTATATTTATGATAGTCCAACAGCTTATCATGCTGTTGCAAGGGCTAAAGAAGATCTATGCTTCGATGGCTTTGTGGAAATTAAAGAAGAAGAAAAGTGGAACCTTAAAAAAGGCGGAAAGTATTTTGTGACTAAAAATGATTCTGCACTAACTGCTTTTGTAGTTGGAAAAGGGGAAATCGAAGAAAATGGCTTTAAAATTATTGGAGCTCATACAGATTCACCTAGCTTTAGAATAAAACCATCACCTGAGATGGTGGTAGATGATACATATGTAAGATTAAACACAGAGGTTTATGGTGGACCTATATTAAATACTTGGATGGATAGGCCACTAGGAGTAGCTGGAAGGGTAACTTTAAGAAGTGAAAATATTCTATATCCAGAAACTAGGCTGGTGAATGTTAAAAGGCCTATAATGATAATACCTAATTTAGCTATTCACATGAATAGAGATATAAATACTGGAATTGAACTAAATAAGCAAAAGGATACACTTCCACTACTCTCAATGGTAAACGAAGAATTAGAAAAAAATAATTACCTTATTAGTGCTATTGCAAGTGAATTATCTGTAGAAAAGAAACAAATCATTGATTTTGATTTATTTCTTTATGAATATGAGAAAGGTTCAATTATCGGACTAAATAATGAATTTATCTCAAGTTCAAGGTTAGATGATTTAGCTATGGTACATGCAGGAATAAGAGCGCTAACTAGAACATCCGCAGTAGAGGCAACAAATGTACTGGTTTGTTTTGATAATGAAGAAGTAGGAAGCTCAACAAAGCAGGGTGCTGACTCAAATATGCTAGTGGATATCTTAGAGCGTATTACAATATCATTAGATAAAAATAGAGAGGATTTTTTAAGAGCAATTTCTAAATCTTTTGTAATATCTGCAGATAACGCTCATGCTGTTCATCCTAACAGTCCAGAAAAAAATGACCCAACAAATAAGTCGTATCTGAATAAAGGGCCAGTTATAAAAATTAGTGCGAGTCAAAGCTACACTACTGATAGCAATTCTGATGCAGTTTATGAACTAGTTTGCGAAAAAGCAGGGGTGCCAGTACAAAAATTTGTTAATCGTTCTGATGCTCGTGGTGGCTCAACCATAGGGCCCATATCTTCAACTCATTTAAATATACGTTCAGTAGATATGGGAAGCCCAACTCTAGCTATGCATTCTATAAGAGAACTAGGTGGAGTAATAGACCATACTTATGTTACAAGATCATTTGAAGAATTTTATAAAATTTAATACAAATAAAAGAAAAGAACGCGCAATGTTTCATTGTGGGTTCTTTTTGTTATTTTTACTAATAATTAAACAATTAGTTGGAGATAATAATTTGAGTAAGCTTTAAAGCTCATAAATATTATTGATAAAAAGTGTTGAAAGGGTGGTTATAGTGACATATGTTACGTTAGGGGTAATAGTCGTAATAAGTATTTTGATTTACATAGTGGTGAGAAAAAAATTATATTATTATAAAGAAGAAAATCTACTAAAAGATGTTCCAACCATAAATGTGAATAGAGAGGATTTAGAAAAACACGCCTCTGAAATAGCACGTCATTACGCTGATGTCAAAAATACTAATTGTAAGAAAAAGCTTATTAGTAATTTAGATAGAAGTTATGCAAAGATATTAAAAGGTTATGAGGATATAGATATAGAAGGAAAAAATAAAAAAGAGATATTACCTGCTGCAGAATGGCTTTTGGATAATCTTTACTTGGTAGAGAAGGAGTATAAGAGCATAAAACACAACATGCCACAAACATATTATAATGATCTACCGGTGATATACAAAGGGGTTATGAAGGGATATCCTAGGGTTTACCATATTGCAATTGAAATAGTATCTCACACCGATGGTAGGATGGATGAATCAGTTATCGCAAATTTTATTAGGGCGTACCAAAAGAATGCTTTACTGACGTCTGGTGAGCTTTGGGCTATTCCTATAATGCTACGAATAGCCTTAATTCAAAATATTAGTAAGATAACTGAGAAAATTGTTAAAGCCGAGCAAGATAAACAAGAGGCAGAGCTCGTTGCAGAACGGTTAATCAATGCTTTTAATGAAGGTAAAATTAGCGCAGAGATATCTTTATTAAATAGCGGCGAATTTACATTTAATTCCCACTTTACAGAAAGATTATTGAAATTATTAAGGGATAATGGTATTGATTCTAAAGAAGTTTATCACTTCATAGATGAAAAACTTTTCGCGAAGGAAACAAGTTCAGATAAAATTATATCCTTAGAGCATCAAATAGAGGCTAACTTTCAAATATCTATGGGAAATTCTATTAATAGTATAAGAGTCATTGAAGGTTTAAATTGGAAAAATTATTTTGAAAAACTAAGTTCTGTAGAGAGCATTTTGAGGGAGGATCCCTCTTGTATTTACGGAGAAATGGATTTTAAATCAAGAGATAAGTATAGACATGAAATAGAGAAAATATCTAAATACACAAAGCTTCCAGAATCCTTTATAGCTAAAAAAGTTATCGAATGTTGTAGTGGGAGTGAGACCTCAGAAAATAATACCTATAAACAGCATGTTGGGTATTATTTGATAGACGAAGGGCTACATGAGTTGAAGAGGAAATTAGGATATAAAAATACTGGTATACAAGGATTTAAAAGTGGTATAAAGAAGAATATAGAAAACTATTATATTGGTACTATTATTGCATTTACTTTGTTAATAATATCTATATTTATTGTTCTCAGCCTATTAAATGATAATGACAGAGCACTATGGAGATATGTTATAGCTGTAATTGCCATATTAGTGCCTTGTAGTGAAATAACAATATCAATTTTCAACTGGAGTGTGAGTGTTTTAAGTACTCCTTCTTTTATTCCGAAAATGAATTTTAAAGAAGTAATACCAGAGAAATATAGCACGGTAGTAGTAATTCCAACCTTATTAAATAATGCTTCTAGGGTAGCTGAGTTAATACATGATTTAGAAATATACTATTTAGCCAATGCACAAAAAAACTTGTATTTCACATTACTTGGAGATTTTAAGGATAGTGATACTAAAGAGGAAAAAGGAGATAAAGCAGTAGTTGATGAAGGGCTTTTAGCCGTAGAATGTTTAAATAAAAAGTATTGCAAAGATGGAGAAAAGATTTTCTTCTTTTTAAATAGATATAGACAGTACAATAAAAAAGAAAACAAGTGGATAGGATTTGAGCGAAAACGTGGAAAGCTTATGGAGTTTAATGAGTTTTTAAGAGGGAGCGAAAATACTAGTTATGACGTAATAAGTAGTAATGCCCGTGACCTTAGGGCAGTAAAGTATGTTATTACCTTGGATGCAGATACAATGCTTCCAAGGGACTCTGCAAAAAAACTAATAGGGGCTATGGCGCATCCACTAAATAACGCTGTTATAAATTATAGTAAAAAGAGAGTTTCCCGTGGCTATGGGTTAATGCAACCAAGGATAGGGGTATCTATTCTTAGCGCAAACAAAACTCAATTTTCAAAGATATTTTCTGGTGAAACAGGGATAGATATGTATACCACTGCTGTGTCAGATGTATATCAGGATTTATTTGGAGAAGGGATTTTTACTGGAAAGGGAATTTATGATGTAGATGTTTTCAATTATATGTTAAAAGATGAAATACCTGAAGATACTGTATTAAGCCACGACTTGCTAGAGGGATCCTATGTTAGGACCGCATTAGTTACAGATGTGGAATTTATAGATGGATACCCATCCTATTATAATTCTAGTGCTATGAGATTACACCGGTGGACTAGAGGAGATTGGCAATTGTTGCCTTGGCTTAAGAAAGCTTCACCAATAAACAAAATGGCTAAATGGAAAATATTTGACAACCTGAGAAGGAGCTTACTTGCACCTTCTATTACAATTTTGCTTATACTTACGCTTGCAGGCATATTGCCTGATGGCACAAATAAATGGTTTATTACAGCATTTGTTGCGCTGCTCGCACCTATACTATTTGATGTAACCGAAGCAGTGGTTTCTCCAGCTAAAGGTATTAGTTTAACGGGTAAAATTCAAAATAGTAAAATGGCTATACAACAAGTATTTTTGATTTTTTGCTTCATTCCTTATCAAGCATACCTGATGCTAGATGCCATAATTAGAACATTATATAGGTTAATAGTAAGCAAGAAAAATTTACTAGAGTGGCAGACCGCAGCAGACATGGAGGTAAAACTAGGAAAAAGGCTTAAAGATTTTATAGCTTCAATGTGGATGGGTAGTGCAATTTCAATTTTGATTTTACTTCTAGCATTTAATTCAAGTACGAGTATTGGGATCATTAGTATACCTTCTTGTGTGATTTGGTTTTTAAGCCCTTTAGTTGCTTATGTAATAAGTCTTGAAAGATGTTTAGAAACCTTTGAAATCAAGGTTGAAGAAGAGGCTTTTTTAAGAAAATTAAGTAGAAAAACTTGGGCGTATTTTGAGGATTTTGTCAATGACGAAAATAATTGGCTAGGACCAGATAATTACCAAGAAGATCCGCCTAATGGGTTAGCTAGTAGAACTTCACCAACCAATATGGGGATGGAATTAACTTCAAATTTAGTTGCCTATGATTTGGGATATATAGGAATCATAGACGCTGTATCTAGAATAGACAAGATTATGACTTCAATGGAAGACATGGCTACTTACAAAGGTCATTTTTATAATTGGTATGATACTAAAACTAAAAATCCACTTTATCCTAGATATGTGTCTACTGTGGATAGTGGGAATTTAGTTGGGTACCTGTGGGTAGTTGCAGAGGCTTTAGAGGAATATTTATCAAATTCAATATTTAATCTTGTGCAAGTTAAGGGTTTACAAGACACAATGCGTCTAGCTAGTGAAGAACTAGAAGGATTCTCAGGAGTGAGTGAATTATATCATGGAGCGATGCAGAGTATTGACAATGATAAAATGGATTTTAACTCTTGGAAAACTGTGCTTGTAGACTTAGAAGCGAGAATTATGGAAGTAGAAAAAATTGGATCAGAAAAGCAGTTGTATTGGAATGAAAAACTCAAAGGTAATGTGAATGGGTTTTTAGAGGAAATAAATGAATTTTTCCCTTGGCTTGATTATATCCTTGAAAAAAACTATGATTCAGAGATTAGTAATTCTTTAAGGAGCTTACTTGAAAATACAGCTTTAAATCGTATTCCAGAAAAAACAACTAACATAATAAATATGTTAAATAGTAAATCAAAAAGCGATGGACCTATAGCAGAATTGAAAATTTTGTTGCAAAACACAAAACAAAACTCACAAATAATTATTAACAATATAGAGACCTTAAAAGAAAGACTTAACTCTATGGCAGAAGATACAGATTTTAAAATGTTATATGATGAAGACAGAGAACTGTTTAGTATTGGTTATGACGTGGAGAATGATAATCTTGGCAAGAGCTATTATGATTTATTGGCTTCTGAGTCAAGGCAGGCTAGCTTTGTTGCTATAGCAAAAGGTGATGTTCCTAAAAAGCATTGGTTTAAGCTTGGTAGGTCTATGACTCTTATGGGGAAAAGTAAGGGATTAGTTTCTTGGAGTGGAACCATGTTTGAGTACATGATGCCCCTTCTTATAATGAAAAATTATGAGGGTACAATGCTAGATGAAACTTACAAAGCGGTAATTAGGGCACAAAAGGAGTATTGTAATGAAAGAGGGGTACCTTTTGGTATATCAGAATCAGCATATTATAATTTTGATGTAAATTCAAATTACCAATATAAAGCATTCGGAATAGCTGGAGTAGGATTAAAGCAAGGTCTAGAAGATGAATTGGTCGTTTCACCGTACTCCACTGTCATGGCACTCCAAACTGATTTTAGAGGAGCTTATGATAATCTTCGCAAACTTGTGAGTGAAGGATTGGAAGGAATTTATGGGTTTTATGAAGCTATAGATTATGCAAAAAATAGAATATCTAAAGATGAATCTAAGAATATTATTAAATGCTTCATGATTCACCATGAAGGAATGAGCCTAATGGCGTTAGATAATGTATTATTAAACAATATTCTACAAAAAAGATTTCATGCTTTGCCGAAGGTAAAGGCTACAGAATTATTACTTCAAGAAAAAATTTCTAAGAGGGTAATATATGATAGAGAACGCAAATTTAATGTATCGGGAATTACTATGGGAAAACAAAAGATTATAGTTAGAAAATATTCTACAGCCAAAACAGAATCTCCAGAGACACATTTAATTTCTAATGGGAGTTATTCACTAATGATTTCTAATAGTGGGTCAGGGTATTCTTCAAGAAATAGAACTATGATTTACAGATGGAAGGAAGATGTGACTAAAGACAATACAGGTATGTTTGTGTATATCAAAGATGTGAATGAAAATGAATACTTTAGCGCAACTTATGAACCTTGTAAAAAGGAAGGAGATAGCTATGAAGTAACTTTCTCTTTAGACAAAGCTGAATTTACAAGGGGTGACAATAATATAACAACTCGTACGGAAATCACTGTGTCTACAGAAGATGACTCAGAGGTAAGAAGATTATCGATTACAAATCATGGTACCATCAGTAAAAATTTAGAAATAACCAGCTATTTTGAAGTAACGCTAGCTCATTATGATGCAGATATAGTGCATCCAGCTTTCGGGAATTTATTTGTGAAGACAGAGTATGTAGATAATCCTAGCTGCATTCTGGCAACGAGAAGACCTAGAGCTAAGGGAAAGAAACAACCGTGGCTTATGCAAACTATTGCAACTAACGGAATTACTGTAGGAACTGTTCAATATGAGACTAGCAGAGTTAATTTTATAGGACGAGGTGAAAATACAATACATCCCAACAGCATGAAGAACGGATCACTCTTATCTAATACTGTAGGCGCGGTGTTAGATCCAATAATGAGTTTAAGAAGAAAAATTAAGATAAAGCCTGGTGAAACATGCATTATAGCCTTTACTACTGCGATAGCTGATAGTAAATCTGAAGTAATAAGTTTAGCTAAAAAATATAGTGAACTTCACAATGTGAATAGAGCGTTTGAGCTAGCGTGGAGCCAAACTCAGGTAGACATGAAATATTTAGGTATAAAATCTACCCAGGCAAATTTATACCAAGTAATGGCTTCTAAAATTTTGTTTTTGAATTCTACTTTTAAAGAAAGAGAAGAATATATAATAAAAGTGTCAAAAGGGCAATCTACTCTTTGGGGATATGGTATTTCAGGAGATTTGCCTATAATGCTCCTCATAGCCAGGGAAAGCAAAGATAAAGACTTAGTTAGTCAACTTTTAAACGCCCATGAATACCTAAGTATTAAAGGATTAAGAGTTGATTTAGTAATAGTAAATCTTCAAGAAACCTCATATGATCAACCTCTACAAACTGATATTAAGGATTTAGTAGGTAGTAGCCACTTAAGAGATAAAGAAAATAAACCAGGTGGACTCTTTATACTTAATAGGGCTAATATAATGGATGAAGATATAGATCTTTTGATAGCTATATCTAGGATAGTTATAGACTCCAGTGAGGGAATGTTAGTATCTCAAATTAAAAATAATTGCGAGGAAATAGAAAAGCAACCGTTATTACAAAAGACAAAAAATGAAGTTAAATTTAAACCTCACAAGTTTAATATAAAGCCATTAGAGTACTTTAATGATTTAGGAGGATTTAATGTAGAAGGTGAAAACTATACTATTCTACTTAAAGATTTTAATAATACCCCAGCACCTTGGATAAATGTAATTTCAAATGGTTGTTTTGGATTTCATGTGTCAGAATGTGGATCAGCTTATACTTGGTACCAAAATAGTAGAGAAAATAAAATTACTACTTGGTCCAATGATTGGGTAAGTGATGAATGTTCAGAAGCTATATATTTGAGAGACGATTCCTTGGGCAATGTGTGGAGTATTACACCTAAACCTATAAGGGATGGTGGAGAATACTTAATTGAACATGGGTTTGGTTATTCAAATTTCAAGCATGAGGCTTATGGAATTATGGGTGAAGTAACCATGTTTGTGCCAATGGAGCATAACGTTAAACTATGTAGGATAAAACTTGTGAATAATAGTGATATACCCCGCACGCTAAGTATAACCTACTTTGCAGAACTTGTAATGGGTGTTGTGCGAGAACATACTTCTCAGCACATTGTTACTTATCTGAATGATGAAAAGAAATATATTTATGCTACAAATTGTTATAGCCAAGATTTTGGTAAATTAAATGCCTTCTTAAAATTATTTGGAGGCGAGGAGCAAACCTTCTCTGGCAATAGAAGTGAATTTTTAGGTAGAGGAGGGAGCGTAGAAGATCCTGAGGCACTAAAGAGAATAGGACTATCAAACAATGTAGGAGCTGGAATGGACCCATGTCTAGCAGTTACTTCAAAAATTCATTTAGAACCCAATATGGAAATTGAACTCGTAGCTATGCTAGGCGAAAACGAGAATTTAGATAGTATTTCTAATATTATTAATGAATTTGAAGATTTTGAAAGAGTTGATACGCAGCTCAAAGCAGTGAAGGATTATTGGGATAAGATGCTTCATACGGTGCAGGTTAAAACTCCAGATAAGAGTATGGATTTAATGCTTAATGGATGGTTAATGTATCAAACTATAGTATGTAGATTATGGGCAAGAACTGCTTTTTATCAATCTGGTGGAGCTTATGGTTTTAGAGATCAACTTCAGGATGTAATGTCACTAAGTATGATTGAGCCTAGCATGACTAGAAAACAAATTTTATATAGTGCCTCAAGACAATTTGTCGAAGGTGATGTGCAGCATTGGTGGCATCCAGTTGTGGATAGCGGAATAAGAACAAGATTTTCTGATGATTTATTATGGCTTCCTTATGTCGCTATGGATTATATTAAAAATACAGGAGATTTTGCTATTCTTGATGAAGAAGCAGCATATTTACAAGATACGCCACTTTCTGATGGTGAAGATGAAAGATATAGTATTTCAGGAAGGGCAGATTTTACAGGTAGCATATATGAACACTGCATAAAAGCCATTGATAAAAGTCTTAATTTTGGTCCTCATAATATTCCATTAATGGGAAGTGGAGATTGGAATGATGGAATGAGTACCGTTGGAAACAAGGGAAAAGGCGAGAGTGTATGGCTTGGATGGTTCTTATATAATATACTTGAGAATTTCTTTAAGGCGTGCAAGTATAAAAACGATGATGAAAGACTCCAAAGATATAAGGAGATGCAAGAGCATATAAGAATAAATCTAGAGGAGAATGCATGGGATGGTAATTGGTATAGGAGAGCATATTTTGATGATGGCACGCCGCTAGGTACATCTCAAAATGAAGAGTGTAAGATAGATTCGCTATCTCAATCATGGGCAGTTATATCAGGAGCTGCAGATAAAAAAAGAGCAGAGGAGGCTATGAATTCATTAGAACGTTATTTAATAAAAGAAGATAATGGAATGATTTTACTCTTAACTCCACCTTTTAACAAATCTAATTTGGAACCAGGTTATATCAAAGGTTATGTGCCTGGAGTTAGAGAAAATGGTGGTCAATATACACATGCTGCAACTTGGGTAATTCTTGCTTTTGCTAAACTGCACAAAGGTAATAAAGCAGCAAAGCTATATAATATGATAAATCCTATAAATCATACAAAAACCCTGACTGAGTGTGAAAAATATAAAACGGAGCCCTACGTAATGACTGCTGATGTTTATGGAAAAGAACCTCATGTAGGAAGAGGAGGGTGGAGTTGGTATACTGGAACCTCAGGATGGATGTATCAAACCGGAATAGACGCTATTCTAGGGTTTAAACTAAAAGAGGGAAAAGGTTTTACTATTGAACCTTGTGTGCCAGATGAATGGTCAAACTATGAGATTATTTATAAAAAAGATAAATTCGAGTATGTGATTGAGGTTAAACGTCAAGGCGAGAAAGGTACTTGGCTTGATGGAAATTTATGTGCAGAAGGATTAGTTCCATTAATTGATGGAGTGCATAAAGTGGAGGTTATAATTTAAAAAAATGGATGACTTCTAAAAAGAAGCCATCCATTTTCGTATTTCATGCCATTTACTATTCTACATCCAAAATTTCTTGACCACCATTATAGGTATAGTCAAATTCAGCAGTAGAAATATTATTAGTAACTATAGGGTCAGTTACTGGATCAGGTAGTGTGGTAAAATCATTTTTGGTTTCAGAATAAGATCGTATGTCTCTGGGTTCTAACTCATAAAAATCTCTTTCATAAGGTGGATAAATTATTATTTGGTCTTTAGGCATTTTAATACCTCCCTTTAATTTAATAAATATTACTTTATATTAAGTAGTGTTCCACATAAGATAGAAAAAAATGAAGGTAATATTAGGCACATTTTAATAAAATGTTATGACTGTATATAATTAATGGCGTTAGCATAAAATAATATAGTAAATAAATAAAATCAATAAAAAGAGGGGAATTTTAAAAAATGTAGAATATATATAATTACTATCAATAAATAACTATTATAGATTAAAGAGAATATAATAGGTATTTATTGAGTTCTAAATTTAAAGGAGGAATATTAATGACAGAATTAAGACAAATTTATAAATGCGAGATATGTGGAAATATAGTTGAGGTAGTTCATAATGCTGGAGGAACTTTAGTTTGTTGTGGAAAACCAATGACACTTAAAGGAGAAAATACTCAGGACGCAGCAGTTGAAAAACATGTTCCTGTAATTGAAAAAATAGAAGGTGGAATTAGAGTTAAGGTTGGAGCAGTAGAACACCCAATGATAGAAGCACATCATATTGAATTTATTGAAGTACACACAGAAAATAAAGTGTATAGAAAATACTTAAAACCAGGTGAAAAACCTGAAGCGGAATTTAAATTAGAAGAAGAAGTGTTATATGTCAGAGAGTACTGCAATTTACATGGACTTTGGAAAGCA
Source organism: Clostridium sp. (assembly GCA_047624165.1). Lineage (GTDB taxonomy): Bacteria > Bacillota > Clostridia > Clostridiales > Clostridiaceae > Clostridium_AD. The sequence goes on from JBLHPD010000054.1 coordinate 12,482, forward strand.
TAAAATTATAAATTTTTCTTGACAATTTAGGGGAATAGATATATTATAATTTGAAGATATTTTAAATGAATTATAGTGTTATAGTCTTTGATGAGAAGTAAGTAAATTTAAAAACAGATTTATAGAGAATCGTAGTGGGGTATTTATTTAAATGTCCCTAAGGTGAAATTGCGATAATTATGTTTAAATTGAATGGGTCTCTAAGACTCGGGATGAAGTACAGTAGTCCTTGACGTAAGCCTTACGTTATAAAGGTAGGATATCATAGTGTATCTGTTGAGTAGAAGCTTTAACATGGCTTCTAAGTATTAGGTGGTACCGTGTATATGCGCCCTATGGATTTATCCATAGGGCTTTTTTTAATTAAAGGAGATGATTATTTTGGAAGGTAATAAAAAGGTAATATTTAGTGGGATTCAACCTTCAGGTGACTTAACACTTGGAAATTATTTAGGAGCGATAAAAAACTGGGTTAAATTACAAGAGGAATATGATTGCTATTTTTGCGTGGTGGATTTGCATGCAATTACCGTAAAGCAAGAACCAAAGGATTTAAGGCGGAGAACATTAGAAATGTTAGCTATTTACTTAGCTTCAGGTATCGATCCTGAGAAAAACACTATGTTTATTCAATCACATGTTCCTGCACATAGTGAAGCTGCTTGGCTTTTAACTTGTTCAACTTATATGGGTGAGTTAAGCAGAATGACTCAATATAAAGATAAGTCTAAGAATAGTGGAGGAAGTATAGGAGCAGGATTATTTATCTATCCAGTACTGATGGCAGCGGACATTTTATTATATCAAACTGATTTAGTTCCTGTAGGGAAAGATCAACAACAACATCTTGAAATTGCTAGGGATATAGGGGAAAGATTCAATAAAACCTATAGCGACACCTTCGTAGTCCCCGAGCCTTACATAGCCAAATTAGGTGCTAAGATAATGGACTTACAAGAACCAACTAAGAAAATGTCTAAATCAGGAGAAAATGTTAATGGATACGTTTTGATAATGGATCCACCTGAAGTTATAAGAAAGAAAGTAAATAGGGCAGTTACAGATAGCTTAGGAGTAGTTAGGTACAATGATGAGCAATTAGGAGTCAAGAACTTAATGACTATACTAATGACTATAACCGGTATGTCTATAGAAGAAATTGAAGGGAAATATGAAGGGTTAGGCTATGCTCAATTTAAAAAAGATGTAGCAGAAGCAATCGTTGCAGAGCTTGAGCCTATACAGAAAAAAATTATTGAGTATACAAGTAACAAAGCTTATTTAGAGGAAATTTATAAAAAAGGTTCTGAAAAGGCTAATTATGTTGCTAATAAGACACTAAGAAAAATGCAAAAGAAAATAGGATTTATACCTAGGTAGAGTATAAAAATTCCTACGTGCCTTGCAAACGAGCTTGAAACAGGAAATTCCATTAAGAAATTCTAATCTTTTGCTCATATAAAATGCCCTATCGCTCACACTCGACGTCCTGTCTCGGGTTCGCTAGACTGCCGTCCTGGCAGTCTTACGGGAATTTTATATTCGCAAAAGAAGAATTTCTAAATGGAATTTCAATATTTCTGCGCTTCTTATTGCAAGTCACTCCGGAAAAATTTATACTGTGATATATAGAGACCCCTACGGGGAAGAACAAATGGAGTTGGAACAAGTATAAAAAATCATGATGGGTATTTGTATTTCAAGTGGGGATACGTTTAGTAATTAATGAAGTTTCTCGCGAAATACTACTAATTAGCGACTTCTTGTCGCACCATAATATCTTACAAGTTCGAATCAATCTAATAAAGATTTATATTTATCAACATCATCAAATATTGTTGAAAAATACGTTGGAGTAACGCTAACATTTTTCAGTTGAATTGGTTTTCCAGTATTAAGTTTTTTAATTATTATTTCAAAAGAGTTTTTAGCACTTAATGTAACTTGAAAATTTTGTTTATCACTTTTTATTTTGTATACATTATTTTCGTTTTTTTCATAGGTTCCTCTATCAATTTCCCTATTATCAATATATTCAACAAAACTACTTTCTTGTTGTTGAATTGATATTTCAATAAAGTATCCATTTACATCTTTTTCAGTCTGATAAGAACCTTTTAAAGTGGGGTTTATGGTAGATGTGCATCCTCCTAATAGTAAAATAATTATTAAAGATAACATAGCAAATATATTTTTTTTCAAAATAATAGCCCCCTAAAATAAATTTAATTAATGTAAAATATATAATATCTGTGCACTAAATTTTAATATGATTATATACTAATAATAACATTTATTTTAATTATAGGTAATAACATTTTCAGTTTCAAGTTCGTTTGAAAGGCACACAGAAGAAATTTCATACTTACAGATACTATTATACGGTTTACGGTACAACCTTAGTTGACAGAAATGCTCATAAAAGCTAAAATTGATAGATATGAGAAATGATAAGTGAAATTTTAGAATCACTAGAAGTACAGAGAGTGATTGTAGGAATATATATTTATAGTACATATTAAAATACTTAAAAAAGGAGAAAGATAACCTTGGTAGATTACATAAAAGAGATTCAAAAGAGAAGAACATTTGCTATAATTTCCCATCCTGATGCTGGTAAAACAACGCTTACAGAAAAGTTATTATTATATGGAGGTGCAATAAGGCTTGCAGGTTCAGTCAAAGCTAGAAAAGCTTCTAAACATGCAGTTTCTGACTGGATGGAAATAGAAAAACAAAGAGGTATATCTGTTACGTCTTCAGTTATGCAATTTAATTATAATGATTTTTGTATAAATATACTTGACACACCAGGTCACCAAGACTTTAGTGAAGATACTTATAGAACCCTTATGGCAGCAGATAGTGCAGTAATGATTATTGATGGTGCAAAAGGGGTTGAGGCACAAACAAGAAAATTATTCCAAGTATGTAGTATGAGGGAAATACCTATCTTTACTTTTATTAACAAGATGGATAGAGAAACTAGAGATATATTTGAACTTATGGATGAGATAGAAAATGAATTTGGAATTAAATCTTACCCAATGAATTGGCCTATAGGTTGTGGGGTAGATTTTAAAGGCGTTTACGATAGGCTCACAAAGGAAATCATTGTTTTTGATGATGGAAAGCATGGTCAAATAGAAGCTAAAGAGACAAAAATTAGCGTTGATGATGAAAAGGCAATTGAACTTATTGGCGATTCACTATATGAAAAGCTTATGGAAGATATGGAGCTTTTAGATGTGGCAGGAGATGATTTTGATTTAGCAAAAGTAGCAAATGGAGAGCTTACTCCAGTATTTTTTGGAAGCGCTTCAACTAATTTTGGGGTTGAACCATTTTTAGATAACTTTTTAAAATTAACGTCTGCACCATTACCAAGAAATTCAAGCATAGGAAAAATAGATGCTTTTAGTAAAGATTTTTCTGCTTTTGTATTTAAGATTCAAGCTAATATGAATAAAGCTCACAGGGATAGAATTGCTTTTATGAGAATTTGTTCTGGAGAGTTTGAAAAAGGAATGGATGTTTATCATGTGCAGGGTGGTAATAAAATAAAATTAGCGCAACCCCAACAATTTTTAGCTCAAGAGAGAGAGATAGTGGAGACTGCATATGCAGGAGATATTATTGGAGTTTTTGACCCAGGTATCTTTAGCATAGGAGATACTATATGCTCATCTTCTAACAAATTTCAGTTTGAAGGGATACCAACTTTTGCACCAGAACATTTTGCAAGGGTGAGAACTGTTGATACTATGAAGAGAAAGCAATTTATAAAGGGAGTAACACAAATAGCTCAAGAAGGTGCAATTCAAGTATTTAAGGAACTTCACATTGGAATTGAACAAATTGTAGTTGGAGTTGTAGGAGTTCTTCAGTTCGAAGTATTAGAATTCAGACTTCAAAATGAATATAATGTGGATATTAAAATTGACAGATTAGCATTTAAATATATAAGATGGATTGAGAATAGTAACATAGATAAAGAAAAACTTAACTTGACGAGTGATGCTAGAATAGTCAAGGACCTTAAGGGAAGAGACCTATTACTATTCCAAAATGAGTGGGGTATTAGTTGGGCACTAGAACATAATAAAGGTCTGATTTTATCAGACGTAAGTAAAAATAACGACTAGAATACCGACTTGTTATTTTTTTGAATGTACCTAACATAAAAACGTAGAAAAATCTCTTGAAATAATTTCAAGAGATTTTTTTGTGTTTAGTATGTTTTTTTACATATTTCTTCTTTTACTAGAGTGAACATCAGCTACAAATACAATTGCAGCAAATAATAGTAGAATATTAATTAAACTTCCACCTATGCTCAGGAGTACGATCATTAAACTAAATAACACTATGAATCCAATTAGCCAACGTAAAAAAGGCATATTTCTACCTCCATTTATTAAAATATCAATTTAATAGAAATTTAAAAATCTACTAAGCTATCGTAATCTAAATTAGTAGATTTATATACTAACGCAGACTAATATACAAATGTAGATTACACTACTAAAGTGGATTATATATGATTAATAACTAAAGTAGTAAATGCTATATATAGTATGTATTAATTTCGCGATATATATACAAAATATATATGGGATTATTTTATAGAAAAGTGTATGCATACATTTGATAAATAGTTAATATCGTATATAATAGTATTAGAGTAGCAAAGTAGGACATATTAAAAATTAAATTGCAGGGGGGAAAATATGGAAAGTAGAATAGAATCAATTAAAACTATTGACATAGTGCAAATAAGTTTAATGGCGGCTATTACGTTTATAGCTACTTCAGTTATACATATACCCACTTTTATGGGCGTACTTCATTTGGGAGATAGTATGATTTTTCTATCGGCGATACTATTTGGAAGAAAAAAATCAGCCATATCTTCTGCTGTTGGTATGTGTTTATTTGATTTACTAAGTGGATACACCATGTGGGCACCTTTTACTTTAGTTATTAAGGGCGTAATGGGCTATATTGCTGGAACCATTGCCTATAGAAAAGGTTATAATGGAGATAATACTTCAAATAATATATTTGCCTTTGTTATGGCAGGAATTTGGATGGTTGCGGCATATTATTTAGGCGGAGCGATTATACTAACATTTATTTCTAAAGAATTTGCACTTAGTCAGGCATTAATTGTTTCGTTAAAGGACATACCTACAAACATTCTTCAAGTAATAGGTGGAATGGCTTTAGCATTACCTTTAATATCAGCTTTAAAAAGAAAAATTAATATATAAGATAATTATTTATAAGAGGCATGAAAATAAATAACAAGTCAAATATGCGACGGATATTTCTCAAAATAGAAATACATTAGATGACAATATATATAAAGATAGCTAACGATAATTAAATCGATAGGTATCTTTTTACATTTTATTAACATAGTTATTTTTATCTTTTTTTCTAGTCTTAATATAAAATATACTGAAAACTATTACGGGGATTAATATGAAGCACACCACAGAAAAATATACATATAGATTTAAAAACTTATATACAAATAATACTTTTGCAGAAACGAAGTATGAAATCATAAATACAACTAAACTAATAATATATACTGTATATTTATTAAAAAAAGAAAGCTTTTTTAATAGAATTATTATGGCATTTAGGGTTATTACATATTTTATAAACCAACCGCCTACCATTTGAAGCATTACAAAAAACTCTCCACCCTCTAAAAAATTGAAGTAACTAACTAACTGAGTTTGTATGAGTTTAGGATAGTTAATGCTAAGGACCCTATCTACGCCGAAGGTAGTTAAAACACCTATGCTTGCTATAACTTCCATTTGTATCACTATTAATATGGCAATAATGCAGTATTTTGTGAGCTTTGACTTATTTGTAACTGCGGATAAAAATGGAATGCAAATTGAAATGCCTCCATAGCACCCAAGTGCTTTTATTATAGATAAAATAAAGGGGAAAGTGATGCCATCTGCCATTATAGGGAGCAGGTAACTATAATTTTTATACTTATTTGTAAGAATTGATAGGTTTATTCCTGCAACCATAATAAGAGAGATACCTATAATAGTAACTATAATTATTGACCTGGTGCCCTTTTTTGTAATATAAATGGCTGGGATTAATAAAAACAAAAGAAAAAACCAAGTAGGCGTATCTGTAAGCATATTTAGATGCAATGCATTTGCTTCCACTGAAGAAATTTCTACCAAGCTGACAATTAGGCAAATAACAAATAAAATTAAAAAAATATCACCCATAGTTTTACCTAAAGCCTTATGGTATATTTCATTCATGTTGTAGCAATTGTTTTTTTTGCAAACAAAAAGTATATAAATAAAATATAAAAGGAAAAAAATAGATGCAATAATAACTGAAATCCAGGAATCTCTACCTCCATTTATAATGAATATATTGGGGTAAGTTTTCATTGATATTATGCATGTGCCCCAAATCATGAACATAAAATGTTTTGAATTTAATTTTTCCATTTTGCCTCCTTGTGTTGTCTATTTAAAATTTAAAACAAAAATATATAATATATTAGGAGTATTTCCCAACTTGAGAATAATAATCTTAAATATAACAAATAATAAATAGGGTGATTAAAATGGAAAGCATAGATATAGATTATATTAAAGATAAATTAAAAAATAGTTATGATGTGAAATATCGAGAGATAGAATGCACACTAGGAATAATAGTGGGAGTATTTATTGATGATTTATGTGATTCTAAATTTATAACTGAATATATATTTGATCCACTAATGCAAAAAAATATTGAAACTGTAGATTTAGATTATATAAAAAAAGAAGTATTGCCAGCTAATAGTATTGGAGATATCAATAGTAACGATGAGGCTATATACCATATTTTATCTGGAGACCTGGTGCTTATATTTTCCTTTATAAATACTGCCATATATTGTGAGGCAAAGGGTTATGTAAGGCGCGGTGTTGGAATTCCAGTTACGGAAAATGTTATTAAAGGACCAAGAGAAGGGTTTACGGAGGCTTTTGTAGATAATGTATCACTGATAAGGCGAAAAATAAAAAATCCTGCACTGAAATTTGAAACTATGATACTGGGGAAAAAATCTAACACGGTAGTTGTAATGTGTTATATAGAAGGTGTAGCACCGAAGAAACTAGTAGAGTATATAAGGAAAAAGGTATCTAATATAAAATTAGAGTTTATATTAGACACAAATTACATTGAAGAAGAGTTGAAAAATAAACACACAGCCTTTGATACAATAGGTACTACAGAAAAACCAGATGTGGCAGCATCAAAGCTCTTAGAAGGGAAAATAGGAATAATCGTAGACGGAACACCTTTTGTAATTACTGCACCCTATTTTTTCGTGGATAATTTTCAGGCTCCAGATGATTATTATTCTAATAAATATTTCGGCAATTTATCCAGACTTACCAGGGTATTTAGTTTCTTCTTAGCTAGCTTATTGTCAGGGTTATATGTTGCTATTGCTTGTTTTCACTTTTCTCTTATACCCACTGTATTTGCGCTGAAGTTCACAATCGCTAGAGCCGGTGTACCTCTCCCTACAGTGGTAGAGTTATTAATAATGACTTTTTTCTTTCAATTACTTCGCGAGGCAGGAATTAGACTACCACAATCAATAGGTCAGTCAATGAGTATTGTTGGTGCTTTGATTTTAGGAGATGCTGCAGTGGGAATAGGCTTAGCATCCCAAAGTACGGTGGTAATCGTAGCAATTTCCTCTATTTCTTCATTTTTAGTACCTAAACTCTATGGTGCACTAAGCATATGGAATTTAGTTATTATTTTGATTTCCTCAGTTATTGGTCTGCCGGGATTTTATATTGGATTTTTCATTTTTGTCTCACATATGGCCAGCCTTGAAAGTTGTGGATACCCATATCTCTTTCCATTAGGAACACTGGAGACCTTTAAATTTAGAGATTTGTTGTATAGAAAAGATCTTAACCAGATAACAAACAGTATTTTTGATAAGGATGATTTATAATGAATAAGAAAAGAACTAAGAATAGAATAAATAGATATAAAAAAATATTAGTTGTTGGTTTAATTATAATGAATTGCTTTTCTATGACATCTTGTTTTAGTTATAAGGATGTTAACAAATTATTGTTTATTACTGCTATAATTATAGATGTAGATAATTATGGTAATGCTGTAATATATGCTGAAGCTTTTAAGGGATTAAGAGGATCTTCGCCTCAAGGTATGGATGAGCGAATCCTATTTAATGGAATAGGAAAAACAATGTTTGAAGCCTTTAGAAACATGAATGCTACTTCCAGTTATAAGTTAAATTATACACAAAACAAGGCAATAATATTTACTCAAAGGGCTGCAGAACTGGGGCTTGATAATTTTATAGATATGTTAGATCGTGACCAGGAATTGCTTATAAGACCATATATATCAGTATATATGGGTGATCCACAAAAACTTATCAAGCTAAAGATTGCTCAAGATAAGTACATTGGTTTATTTGTAGTGCAACTTATAGAAAATATCGGATCTTCTTCAAGAGCTGTAAAGCTAAGTTTAAATGAGTTTTACAATCAAAGAAAAATAGGCGATAAAGCCAATGTAATAACTATAATAGATATTTCAAAGGACAACTTAGAACCAAAATTACAAGTAAATGGCGGAGCAGTGATTAAAGATGATAAAATGGTTGGCGTATTAGCAAAAGAGGAAGGCCAAGGCTACAATTTTTTGATGAATACTATTTTAGGTGGTACTTTAGAAATAACTAACCCCTGTGATATCAATAAATTTGTAACTTTAGAAATTAGAAAAAGTAAAACTAAGACAGAAATCAGTTACTATGATAATATTATTCATTTGAAAAGAAAAATTAAAGTTAAGGTAGATTTTGGAGAAGCTCAAAAGAGTATTGATTTAACAAAGGAAAATATTAAGAAAATTCAAGATAAGTCAGCAGAAAATATTGTAGAAGCGTGTAATAGCGTATTTAATAAATACAAGGGTATGGGAATAGATATCTTCGATATAGCTGAGGAGTTTTATAGAAAATATCCGAATATAAAAATTGATGATATTATTGATAAGACAGAGTTAAAAATTGAAGCAGAAGTGGAAATAATGAATATAGGTGACGTTAATAATTTTCAATAAAAAAATCATAGAAAAATATAAAGTTTAGTTGTATACTAACTATATGATAATGGTTTTATAATCCATTTAGCAAAAAGGCCTAGGTTATTCCAGGGCCTTTTGTGGAATAAACTCTATTATATTTGGTAAAATTATCTTGGAAACATAGTATAACTATAAACATAGTATATTATTATAGCGCGTTTGGAGTGAAATGTATGGATACTAAAAAAATCGCCATATTGTTAAAGAGGGATGAGGGTACAAAACTAGATTATAAACAAAAAATTGATATATTAATGGAAAGTGGTAAAAAAGAATTAGCTAAAGATATATGTGCTATAGCAAACTCCCGCGGAGGAAGAGGATATATTATTATTGGAGTTGAAGATAAAACAAAAAAAATTATAGGTGTTAATGCTTTCGACTTTCAAGAAGAACAGTTTCAACAAATTATTAGTTCAAGATGTGAACCACCGATTCCAATATCTATAGATTTTGTAATATACCAAAGTAAAAGCTTGGTGATTATCACTATATATGATGGTGGTCAAAAGCCTCATCAATTAAGGGAAAATGGTGCTTTCTACATTAGACGGGGTTCTACGACAGATACCATGAGAAAAGAAGAATTAATTTCCTGTTTACAGGAGAATTTAAACTTCAATATTGAAACTATGCCTATTATGAATAGTGATATTAGCAGTTTGGATTTTAGCATAATTAATAAGTACTTTTTAGAAAAAGGCATTTTAGTAAATGACGACAATAGGTTAGGATTTATGGATAACGCTGGGATAACATTTATTGAAAGAGATTACAACAAAAGAGTAGTAACACTAGGTGGACTACTAGTATTTTCTGCAATTAATAGTATCTATATACCTCATAACATGATAAAAATAGTAAATAAGGTAAACGATAACGTTGATGAAGTAATAATTGTGCAAGGAAACCTATTAGAGATGCTAGATAGGGTAGAAGAATTATTAAAAAGAATATTTCCAGAAAATTATCCTTTAGCTGCAGTTCATGAAGCTGTAAAAAATGCAATACTTTATAGGGATTACACTATATTTTACAAGGAAATTGAAATAGTAGTAAGTTTTAATAGTGTAAGTGTAGTTAGTCCTGGAAATTTATTGTTTTCAACTAAAATTAGTGCACATAATTATTTAAAAAGGAATATGTGGATATATGATAAGTTAATAACACTCGATGATAGGAAAAGATTTATAAAGTCTGGAAGAGGTTTCGCAAGAATGAAAAAAGCTTTTATAAAATATGGTAAAGTAATATTTGTCGATTCCAAAGATGATAATGATTTTAAAGTGATTTTCCCAGGAATTAAAAATTTTATTTATTAAGTATAATATTGCAAAAATATTCTGAATATTATATAATGTAATTAACTATATTGCGTGCTGTGTAGACCTGTTTAATGATTATCTGGTAAAGTTAGATAAAATAGGAGGCGGTTAACATGATTCATGTATTTTGCGGTTGAAAAGGTTCA
>JBLHPD010000055.1:0-23020 GCA_047624165.1 Clostridium sp.
CTGTATATGGACTTACTGGCCTTGAAAAAAAGTATGATGAAGAACTTATGGGCGATGGAGATACAGTGGTTTCAAAACTTTTTTCCTTTAATGAAAAGGAGGAAGAAAAGGTTGGCAATGGATTAAGAACTACTCTTGATTCTAAACTTCAAAAGAAAGCTTTTGAACTTCTAAAAGATTCGAAGTGTAAAGGGGCAATAGTGGCATTGAATCCTAAAACTGGGGAAATTTTAGCTATGGTGTCTAATCCTTCTTATGACCCAAATAATCTAGAGAAGAATTGGAAAGGAATAATTGCTAATAAGGATGTGCCACTGCTTAATAGAGCGGTATCAGGGCTATATCCACCGGGGTCTATATTTAAAACTATTACGGCAGTAAGTGCTTTAGAAAACATCCCTAATGTTTATAATAAGGAATTTAATGATAATGGAAAACTAGTGGTGAATGGAGCACAACTTTTGACAAATTATGAGAGTGAGGTTTTGGGTAAGTTAAACCTTAAAACTGCTTATATGCATTCTAGTAATGTGTATTTTGGATCATTAGGTATTGATTTGGGTAATAAGGCATTAAAGGAAACAGCAGAGAAGTTTTATTTTAACAAGAATATTAATGCTACAGGGGTAACAATAGACCCTAGTCAATTTCCAACATATAAGAGCAATGAAAAAGGTAATATTGCGCAAAGTGCTATGGGGCAGGCTGCGGTTTTAGTTACGCCAATGGAAATGGCATTAGTTGTAAGCGGTGTTGCTAATAATGGTATTATGATGGAACCAATGATGGTTAAAGAAATATTAAGTAGCAAGGGCAAATCTTTAGAAAAAACAGAGCCTAAACAATTAGGAGAGGTAATGACTAAAGAAACTGCTGGGATCATGAAGGAGCTAATGAGAGGCGTTGTAACTGATGGTACAGGAACCAATGCAGCTGTATCCGGCATTGAGGTTAGTGGGAAGACAGGTACTGCAGACCATAAAGCGGATACTAGCGCGCAAAAGGCGGCTCATTCCTGGTTTATTTCCTTTGCGCCCTATGATAATCCTGAAATTGCTATAGCAGTAATTGTAGAAGCAGGTGGAGTTGGTGGTGGAAAAGCTGCCACAATAACTAGTGAACTTATTAAAACCTATTTAAAGTAAAACACTAAATTAGTTAACAATAAAGCTTCGAGTGTATATAATAAAGTCAAATATTGTTACAATATTTGACTTTATTTTGTTATTATCCTAGTTATAGTTTGAACTGAAAAACATTTCATCTTCGAAGAATGTGACCAACTACGCAGGCAATGGTTAATTGGTGGTTTATGAAAAAAATGACGAGTAAGACTAAAGCTTATACAGAGAAAATGGTATTTGCACTATTTTGCAATATATTGCCCAGGAAATTTAACAATATTAGTATATTTGTGACTATATATGGTTAACATCATCGAAAATGATTAACATATTCGATGATGATGATGTTAATTTAATTAAAATAAATTAGTGTTAATTAAAAAGGAGGTGTTGTATTGTGTTTGATTTTGATTATCAAATAAAGATTCTTCCAGATGCTCCTGGAGTATATCTTATGAGAAATCATCTTGGAGAAGTAATATATGTAGGTAAGGCTAAAATATTAAAAAATAGAGTGAGACAATATTTTAAAAGTTCAAAAAATCATTCTGAAAAAGTAAGAGCTATGGTGAAAAATATAGCTGAGTTTGAATATATAGTAACAGATTCGGAAATGGAGGCACTCATTTTAGAGTGTAATCTTATCAAAAGATATAGCCCAAGATATAATATTTTACTCAAAGACGATAAGCATTATCCTTTTATAAAGATAACTATAAATGAGGAATTCCCACGAGTTTTTGTAACTAGAAACATTGCGAATGATGGAGGAAAATATTTTGGACCATATACAGATTCAGCAGCGGTATATAGCACCATGGAACTCATAAAAAAAATCTATCCACTGCGAACATGTAAGCGAGCTATTAAAGAGGGTGTACCTAATGCCAGGCCTTGTTTGAACTATCATATTGGACTCTGCAAAGCCCCTTGCGCTGGATACATTAACAAAGAAGATTATGGACAAATAATAAAAGCTACGGTGGAGTTACTAACAGGAAAAGACAAAAATATAAAGGATAATCTAAAGCTAAAGATGGAAAGTGCATCTGAAGCCTTAGAATTTGAAAAAGCGGTGATATTTCGCGATAAAATCATGGCTATAGATAAAATAAATGAAAAGCAAAAAATTGTAATAGGAAATTGTGAGAATGAAGATTTTATTAATGTATATGTTGATGAAAAAGATGTTTGCATTCAGGTGTTTTTCCTTAGAGATGGTAAGATAATAGGACGAGAACATTTTATACTGAGTGATGAAGTAAGTCAGGTAGGCAGTGAGCTTATAGAAGAATTTATAAAGAGATTTTACGGCGGTACAGCCTTTATTCCCAAAACAATATATGTGCCTTTTATAAATGAGGGAGAGATACTAGAGCAGTGGCTTAGCTCTAAAAAAGATTCAAAGGTAATGATCAAGATCCCTCAAAAGGGAGAAAAGAAAAAGACATTAGAGATGGTAGAAAATAATGCTAAGATCACCCTTGCGCAATTCAAATTGAAGGATAAGCAGGATAAGGAAATTCACAAAATTGCACTGCAGGAGCTTGTGGATTTATTGGAACTAGACGAAATACCGGGTCGAATTGAATCCTATGATATTTCAAATATAATGGGTGTGGATTCTGTAGGTAGTATGGTAGTTTTCGAAGAAGGTAAACCTAAAAGCAGTGATTACAGAAGGTTTAAAATTAAATCTGTAATAGGAGCTAATGATTATGATAGTATGCGGGAAATCTTAGAAAGAAGGTTTAAACGTGGACTTTATGAAGTGGAAAAAATAAAAGAGCGAAATTTAGAATTAAGTAAAGGTAAGTTTTGCGTATTTCCTGAATTAATTCTCATGGATGGTGGAAAGGGTCAGGTTAATGTAGCACTCGAGGTTTTAAGTAGTCTTAATATTGATATACCTGTATGCGGAATGGTTAAGGATGACAAGCACAAAACTAGAGGTTTAATATATAATAATATTGAGCTCGATATGAAAAAGGATTCCCAAAGTATGCATTTAATTACTAGAATACAGGATGAGGTGCATAGATTTGCTATTACTTATCACAGAACTTTGAGAGATAAAAGAACATTATACTCTATATTGGATAATATACCGAATATAGGGGAAAAGAGAAGAAGAGAGCTATTAAAGAAATTTGGAAGTATTGATAATATAAAGAATGCAAACGCCAAAGCATTGATGGAAACTACATCCATGGATAGCAAGGCTACAGAATGTGTTTTAGAATATTTTAAAAATAGTAAATAATGTAACAAGTGATGCAAATAAAATAGTATGAATTTTAAATGTTGAAATATCTTCGAAAAAAGGGTAATATAAAAGGGTTATAACTTTCTGAACATAGATTATATGATTTATGATTTGGAGGTATACAAATATATTAATATTTTCAAGGAGTAATTTATGAAGCGAAATGCACAATTGATTAAACAATTATATGAAGTAATAGACAAAGAAAACATAATGCTAGACGAACCTATGAAAAACCATACTTCTTTCAAAGTAGGTGGGCCAGCAGATATTTTAGTAACTCCGAGAAATTCTAAAGAGGTCCGCTCGATAATGAAAATTTGCAAAGAAAATAAAGTTGATTATTATTCGATAGGTAATGGTTCTAATCTAATCGTGAGAGACGGTGGAATTAGAGGGGTAGTTATAAAACTACTTAAGCTTGATAAAATTGAGGTAGAAGGAAGTAAAATAATCGCAGAATGTGGAGCTAGTTTATACAATGTGACGAAGGCAGCTTTAGGGGCAGGACTTAGTGGAATTGAGTTTGCCAGTGGAATTCCAGGTAGCATTGGTGGCGCGTCAGCTATGAATGCAGGTGCCTATAATGGCGAAATGTCTATGGTGCTAGAAAGTATGTTGGCTATTGATAATAATGGTGAATTATTAAATTTAACTAATGGAGAAATGGAGCTTGATTATAGGAGTAGCGCAATTTTGAAACATGAATATACAGTAATAAGTGTTACTCTTAATCTTAAGCAAGGAGATACGGAAGCAATCAAAGCAAGGATGGACGATCTTGCAGAAAGAAGAAGTGATAAGCAACCTTTAGAATACCCATCAGCTGGTAGTACATTCAAAAGACCAGAAGGCTATTTTTCGGGTAAACTTATACAAGATTGTGGGTTAAAAGGTTTTTGTGTTGGGGGTGCGGAGGTGTCTGAAAAACATTCTGGCTTTATTATTAACAGAAAAAATGCCAGTGCAAAGGATATTTTGGATTTGATTAAACTTGTGCAACATAAGGTGGAAGAAAAATTTGGAGTACAGCTTCACACAGAAGTAAAGGTTTTGGGAGAAGATAAATTATCCTTCGAGGAGGAGTAATATTCTAAAGAAGAGTACTCTTATAAAGAAGAATAGATAAGGCACTTTCAAATAAGTTTTAAAATGCACAGCAAGTTAATTAGCTGTGCATTTTTTTGTGTTTGAATATCTATAATTACCGCCAAATGTGTTATAATAAAAGATGATACTGTATTAATACAAAGTAGCAAATTAACATTTAAAGTGAATTAATTAGAAATATTAATATATTGTAAGTAATAGTAATTAGTAATGTTATAGAGGGGAGGGTTTTTAATGAGATTTGTTATACTGACAGGGTTATCAGGTGCCGGGAAAACTCAAACTATACGAAACCTTGAGGATTTAGGTTTTTTTTGTGTGGACAATTTGCCGCCTATAGTAATTCCTAAATTTGCTGAGGCATGTTACCAAACTAACGGAAATATAGATAAAATCGCTTTAGTTATAGATATTAGGGGTGGAAAATTTTTCGATGATCTATTTGAAAGCTTGACCTTTCTTAAAGAACAAGGATATAAGTATGAAATTTTATTTTTAGAGGCCTCAGATGAAGTGCTTGTTAAAAGATATAAAGAGACAAGACGAAAACATCCACTAGCACCAGAGGGAAGAGTTTTAAACGGAATTGCTACGGAAAGAAAAAAACTTAAGGATGTACGTGAGCGTGCTGACCATATAATTAATACTACTAAACTTTCTGCAAGAGAACTTACAGAAGAAATAAATAATATTTATGCTGAGGAAGGTCAGATAGAGACTAAGCTTATTGTAACTATGCTTTCTTTTGGATTTAAATATGGAATACCTGTGGATTCGGATTTAGTATTTGATGTTAGATTTTTGCCAAACCCATATTATATTCCAGAGCTTAAACAGTATTCAGGTAATGATAAACCAGTTAGAGATTATGTGTTAGATTTTGAGGGGACTAAGGTATTTATAGAAAAGCTTCAAGATATGTTACAGTATCTTATTCCAAATTATAAAAAAGAAGGAAAAAGACAACTTATAGTTTCGATAGGATGCACAGGGGGAAGACACAGATCTGTAGCTATAGCTAATAGAATCTATGAAATACTAGAGAATGATGGGTACAATGTTAATATAGATCACAGGGATATAAATGAGGATGTGAATAGGGGCGGCGGCAAGCTATGAATCACAATGACTGGTTGAAACCTGGAATTAGTATAAAAAGATGGATTATTCTAGGAATTGTAGGTGGCTCAATTTTAGTTTTTGGAATTGTTGAGTTTATGAGTGAAAAGTATTTTTTTCCGAGAGATATATGGATTTCTATGCTTATCATAGGGCTTGGAGCTTTAAATATATATATATCTATATTCCAAATTATTAAGTCATTTATTATATTAGTAAATACAGGAAAGCTAGATGTGGCAATTGACTCGAAAAAATTGGGAGATTTGATACATGAAAAGAGGGTACTTGTAAAAGGACCTAAAATTGTAGTAATCGGAGGAGGTACAGGGCTTGCAACTATGCTCCGAGGATTAAAGAAATTTACCAATAATATAACTGCAATAGTTACAGTGGCAGATGATGGCGGGGGGTCAGGAGTTTTAAGAGAAGATTTAGGAATCCTTCCACCGGGAGATATTAGAAATTGCATTTTAGCATTAGCAGATACGGAGCCACTAATGGAGGAATTATTACAGTATAGATTTAAAGATGGAAGATTAAAGGATCAAAGCTTTGGGAATTTGTTTTTAGCAGCAATGGATGGAATTTCAAATAATTTCGAAGAAGCTGTTCAGAAAATGAGTTCGGTACTTGCTGTAACAGGTAGGGTTATCCCAGTTACTTTAGATAATATGATTTTAAAGGCAAAACTTAAAAATGGGAAAATAATTGATGGAGAATCTAATATTCCCAATGGTGCTCTTGAAAATAATAGCGCTATTGATGAAATTTTTATAGAGCCTAAAGATGCTAAGGCACTTAAGGAAGCATTAATCGCTATAAAAGAGGCAGATGCAGTAATACTAGGACCAGGTAGTCTATATACTAGCATTATTCCCAATCTATTAGTAAGGGAAATAAGTGATG
This sequence comes from Clostridium sp., assembly GCA_047624165.1. Lineage (GTDB taxonomy): Bacteria > Bacillota > Clostridia > Clostridiales > Clostridiaceae > Clostridium_AD. Next base: position 6,529 of record JBLHPD010000055.1, read on the forward strand.
CATTAGACAAAACAAAAGCCTTAAGAATTTACGTCTCCAATATAATGACTCAACCAGGTGAAAGCGATAACTATAGTGTGAAAGACCATATAAGGGCTATACATAAACATGCTAAGTGCAAGGTTATTGATTATGTTTTAGTAAATATAGGGGAAATAAGTAGTGATCTAGAACAAAAATACCTTGAAGATAATTCCAAAATGGTTAACATAAATGAAGAGGAAGTTGTAAGACTTGGTATAGAAGTAATTAAAAGTGATTTTGTTAAAATTCAAAAGGGGTATGTAAGACACGATGCAGACAAACTTGCAACCACTTTAGTAGAAACAATTATGGAGAAAAAGTTATTTTATGATAAAAGGAAAATAGTAGAATACTTTTATTTATCGCAAAAGCTCAAGGAGCATGAAAATAAACATAGTAAGGAGTAGAATTATGTCATTTTCGTCTAAGGTTAAAAATGAAATTTGTAGGTTTACAGAAATGAGTAAGAAAGAAGCCATGGCTGAACTGGCGGCTATAATGAAGGTTAGCGGAACCATTGGACTTGGTTCAAATAAACAAGTGAATTTCCAAATAACCACTGAAAATCCTGCAATAGCGCGACTTATTTTTAAATTATTAAAGGAACATTTTGCGATTCATGCTAGATTATTGGTTAAGAGAAGTAATTCCCTTAAGAAAAAGAATGTGTATGTGGTTATAATTACAGAAGAAATGGGTGTTAAAGACTTATTAAAGCAAGTGGCGGTCCTAGAGGATGAGAATTTCTTTTCAATAGATTATACTATACCAGATAGGCTAATTGATGCTGAAGAATGCAGACGTAAATATATAAGAGGTGCTTTTTTAGGTGGCGGGAGTATTAGCAATCCTGAGAAAAATTACCATGTAGAGTTTGTTACACATGATAACGATTATGCAGAGGAACTGTCCTCGCTTATTAATAGCTACGGACTATTTTCAAAAATAATACAAAGAAAAAGTAGTTATGTTATTTATATTAAAGAGGGTGAGCAGATTGTTGACCTCCTTAATATAATTGGTGCGCATAGCTCATTGCTATTTCTTGAAAATGTAAGAATACTCAAGGAAATGAGAAACAATGTAAATAGGCTTGTGAATTGTGAAACTGCAAATCTTAGTAAAACAGTAAATGCGTCAGTAAGACAAGTAGAAAGTATTAGATTAATACAAAGGGAAGTAGGTTTTCAAAGATTGCCTAAAAATTTAAGGGAGATTGCAGAGCTTAGACTTGAGTATCCGGATGAATCACTAAAGGAACTTGGTGCAATACTTGAGCCTCCAGTAGGTAAATCTGGGATTAACCATAGACTCCGAAGAATAGAAAAGATTGCTGAAGAATTAAGGAAAGAAGGAAGGTAAAATATCTAATGTCAAAGCATGAAGAGATTATTAATCATATTCTTTCCTTACAAATTGGAACTAAAATATCAGTAAGGGGCATAAGTTCTGAATTAGGACTTAGCGATGGTACAGCATATAGAGCTATAAAAGAAGCAGAAAGTATGGGCATTGTTAATACGGTGCCTCAGGTTGGAACTGTAAGAGTCGCAAAAGTATACAAAAAAAATATAGAATCACTTACTTACGCCGGAGTTGTAAACATCCTAGATGCAACTATTTTAGGTGGAAAAAAAGGTATAAATAGAAGTTTAAATAAATTTATAATAGGAGCGATGGATGTTGAAACAATAAATAAATATATAAGGCCAGGTTATTTACTTATTGTTGGAAACCGGGAAGAAGCACAACAACTTGCCCTTGAAAATAAAGCCGCCGTATTAATTACAGGAGGCTTTGATTGTAGCGAAAAAATAAAGACGTTGGCAAATGAAAAAGGTATTCCTGTATTATCTTCGTCATATGATACTTTTACAGTAGCAAGTATGATAAATAAAGCTATTTATGAGAGTATGGTTAAAAAGGAAATTATTTTAGTTGAAGATGTGATGGATGGTAATATTACATGTCTTATGGGTACTGATACTGTTGCTACATGGAGAAAACTAATGGCAGAAACCAATCATGAGAGATATCCGGTACTAGATGAACATAAGAAGCTTATTGGAATAGTTACTTTAAGAGATTTACAAGGACATAATGACGAAAATGAACTTATTCATAAAATTATGAATAAGAATCCTATAAGCGTAACACCTAAAACAACCGTAGCTTATGCTGCTCATATTATGGGTTGGGATGGAATAAAAATTTGTCCTGTGGTTGATAAGAAGAAGAAGGTAATAGGAGTTCTGACTATAGAACATGTTATAAGAGCAATGGAGTTTGCACTAAGGCAGCCTCAAGTAGCGGAAACTATAGAAGATCTTATATTAATGAATTTTAGCTGCGTAAATGAAGAGGAGAAGCTACACTTTAATGGTCAGATTATCCCTCAAATGTTAGATCCTGTTGGAACTGCCTCTTGGAGTTCACTTAATATGCTCTTATCAACTATGGGAATAATGGCATTGAGACAAAATAACAATATTAATATTTCAGTAGATAGTATTATGGCATATTTTATGAAGCCTGTACAAATGGGTAGTGATATAGATATATATACAGAAGTTGTGGATAAAGGTAGAAGTTTTTCTAAGGTAGAAATAAGCATGTATAATAGAAATAAGGAACCAGTGGCAAAAGCTATGATTTCCGCAAAAACGTTTAGTAAGTAATAATTACACGGTTTGAAGGGAAGTGAAAAAGTATGCACCAAGAACTAGAGATAAAGGATAAAGAAGATTTAGGAAGTTTTGTGCATCTTCATGTGCATACAGAATATAGCTTGCTGGATGGTTCGGGGAAGGTTAAGGAGCTCGTGTCTAAAACCAAGGAACTAGGTATGAAGAGCATTGCTATAACAGACCATGGAGTTATGTACGGTTGTGTGGAATTTTATAAAGAGGCAAAGGAGCAGGGAATTAAGCCTATTATTGGTTGTGAAATATATGTAGCAGCTAAGTCTATGAATATAAAACAAGCTGATAGGGAAAATGATACTCACCATTTAGTGCTTTTGGTTAAGAATGCATTGGGTTATCAAAATTTAATGCAAATAGTTTCCACAGCGTCAATTAAAGGTTTTTATTATAAACCAAGGGTTGATTATGAATTCTTATCGAAGCATAGTGAGGGGATAATTGCCAGTAGTGCTTGCCTTGGTGGGGAAATTCAAAGTCTTCTTTTGCGTGATAATTATGAAAAAGCCAAGGAAATAGCTTTGAAATATATGGAGATATTCAAAGATGGGTTTTACTTAGAATTACAATATCATGGTATGCAGGACCAACTTAAGGTAAATGAACTTTTGATTGAATTATCAAAGGAGACAGGAATCCCTTTAATTTGTACCAATGATACTCATTATATTAATCAAGAGGATGCTAAGGCACATGATGTGCTTCTCTGCATTCAAACAGCGAAGACTGTTGATGAGGAAAATAGAATGAGATACCCTTCTGATCAATTTTATTTAAAATCACCTGAAGAAATGGAGAAAACTTTTGCTTATGTTAAGGATGCCTTAAGTAATACAGTAAAAATTGCAGAGTCTTGTAATTTTGATTATGAATTTCATGTATCTAAGCTTCCAAGGTTTCCATTACCAGAAGGAGTAGACCCTTATGGGTTTCTAAAGGGAAACTGTTACAAGGGTATGGGAGAGCTGTATAGGGTATTTAGTGAAGCTGAGGAAACGGGATTTTCTATAGATAGTATAAATAAAATAGCCCTTTCAAATGAGGATGCCAAGAAGTATGTAGAGAGATTACAATATGAGCTTGATATAATAAGACAAATGGGATTTGTGGATTATTTTCTTATAGTATGGGATTTTATGAAATTTGCAGTAGAACATGATATTCCAACAGGCCCTGGTAGAGGTTCTGCGGCAGGATCTATAGTAGCTTATTCTTTAGGTATAACTAAGATAGACCCTATTAAATACAATTTGATTTTTGAACGTTTTCTAAACCCTGAGAGAGTTTCAATGCCAGATATAGATTCGGACTTTTGCTACGCGGGACGCCAAGCAGTCATTGATTATGTAGTGGAGAAGTATGGCAAGGCGAATGTATCACAAATTATAACCTTTGGAACTATGGCTCCTAGGGCTTGTATAAGAGACGTGGGAAGGGCTATGAATTATTCTTATGCAGAGGTAGATAGAATTGCTAAGATGATTCCAACTGTAATTGGTATAACAATAAATAAAGCTCTCGAGATGAATTCAGAACTTAATTCACTATATGAAGATGATATTCGAGTTGAAGCACTTATAGATATCGCAAAATCATTAGAGGGACTTCCAAGACATAGTTCCACTCATGCAGCAGGTGTAGTTATTGCGTCAAAACCACTAGTAAGCTATGTTCCTCTTCAAAAGAATGAAGAAATGATAGTAACACAATTTCCTATGGGCACTCTTGAGGAACTTGGTCTTTTAAAGATGGATTTTCTAGGTCTTAGAACACTTACAGTTATGAGAGATTGCGTGGATTTTATAAAAGATAATCGAAATGTGGATATAGATTTAGATAATTTAGATATTGAGGATCATAATGTTTATAAGATGATTGGCGAAGGTAAAACTGTAGGGATATTTCAACTTGAATCTGCAGGGATGACCAGTTTTATGAAGGAACTTAAACCTGATAATTTAGAAGATATCATTGCGGGAATAAGTTTATATAGACCAGGTCCTATGGCGGAAATTCCACGTTATATAAGAAATAAAAATAGTACCGATAAGGTGGAATATGAAACTCCAAAGCTTGAGGAAATATTAGGTGTTACTTATGGAGTAATGGTGTATCAAGAACAAGTTATGGATATTGTTAGAAAACTTGCTGGATATTCTATGGGTAGATCTGATCTTGTACGTCGTGCTATGTCTAAAAAGAAGCATAAGGTTATGGAAGAAGAACGATATAATTTCATCCATGGAATAGTGGATGAAAGCGGAAATATAGAAGTTGAAGGGTGTCTGCGAAATGGTATTACTGAGATTGCAGCAAATCGCATATTTGATCAAATGATGGATTTTGCATCCTATGCATTTAATAAATCTCATGCGGCGGCCTATGCGGTTGTAGGTTATCAAACAGCATACTTAATGTGTTATTATCCAACAGAATTTATAGCCGCAATGCTGAACAGTGTAAAGGGTGCTAGTGAGAAAATAGCTTTTTATACTAGGTATGCAGTGCAAATTAACATTGGAGTGTTACCGCCTAGCATAAATGAAAGCTTTGCTGGATTTACTGTAAAAGGAGATACTATAAGATTTGGGCTTACAGCTCTGAAAAATGTAGGAGTAAATGTAATAGATAGCATTGTACGTAATCGAGAAGAAAAAGGCGATTTTACAGGTTTTATGGATTTTTGCAATAAAATAGATACTTCTTGTGTAAGCAAAAGAGCAGTAGAAAGCCTTATAAAAGCAGGAGCTTTTGATGATTTTAAAATTCATAGATCTCAACTTTTGGCAATTTATGAAAAAATATTAGATGGAGTAAACAATGATAGGAAGAGAAATATTTCGGGACAAATAAATTTATTTTTAGATTTTGAAAATGATTATAATAATTTTGAAATAGAGTATCCTAATATTAAAGAATTTAAAAAGAAACACCTGTTAGCTATGGAGAAAGAAATGACAGGAATATATTTATCTGGTCATCCTCTGGATGAATATGAAGAGACACTCAAAATACAGACTAACACAAGGATATCTGATATTGTGGTAGAGGAAAGTCTTGAAGACGGTAATGATTTATTAAGTGAAAGCTTTAAACTTCAAGATGGTGATAAAGTTATTATCGGAGGGATAATATCTTTTGTTAATAAGAAAGTTACTAAGAATAATGCAATGATGGCTTTTATTAATCTAGAAGATTTATACGCTAGCGTAGAGGTAATAGTATTTCCTAAGACCTTTGAAAAATATAAGTCTATAATAGAAGAGGATGAAATAGTAATAATAAAAGGAAGAGTAAGCATTAGGGAAGAGGAACAGCCAAAGATATTATGTGAAGATATTAAACCACTCTTAAAGATAAATAGTGAAAAAATTTATATTTTGATAGAAAATGAAGAGTTGATAAAGGATGCATTAAAAAAAATAAAACATAATTTGGCCATTTATAGAGGAAATACTCCTGTATATCTATGTACAAAGCAGCCAAGGAAAATGTACGCTGTGGATAAAGGATTATGGCTCAGTGAAGAATTAGATACTATGGAAGTTCTACGAAGTATATTTGGTGAAAATAATATAAAAATACAATAACTTTAGTTATAATAACCTTAGTTATTAATAACGGGAGAAATGGTTTTTCTCCCATTTTCATTCATTGAAAGGTTTACAATGCTTATATAATGTGCAGTTTGTTAAAAACTTATTATTTATCTATATAAAACGTTGAATGTTTAACGAATTTTGTATAAAATTAGAGTATAAGGTTATTTGCAGTTAACAGTAATATTTTTATTAGAAAATATGGATATATTATGATCATAGTGGGACAAGGGTTGTCCCGTTGGTGCAATATTTGTCCCGATGGGACAAAAAATAAAACAATTAATAATTGATTTGCACCCAAGAAAACTACGAGGAGGAATATTTATGAAAACAATCGCGGTACTTACAAGTGGAGGCGATGCACCAGGAATGAATGCGGCCCTTAGAGCTGTAGTTAGAATGGCTATATATAAAGGAATAAGAGTTATGGGCGTACAAAGAGGATATAGTGGACTTATGAACGGTGAAATTTTTGAAATGGATAGACATTCTGTTTCTGATATAATTCATAGAGGCGGAACTATCCTTAGAACTGCTCGCTGTGAAGAATTTAAAACTAAAGATGGAAGAGAAAAGGCAGCTAATGTACTCAGAGTATTTGGAATTGATGGACTCGTAGTAATTGGCGGAGATGGATCTTTCAAAGGCGCACAGCTTTTATCAGAAATGGGTATTGCAACTGTTGGTATACCTGGAACGATAGATAATGATCTATCTTACAGTGAATATTCTATAGGATTTGATACAGCACTAAATACAGTGCTTGATGCTATAAATAAAATAAGAGATACTTCAAGTTCTCATGAAAGAATTAGTGTAGTTGAGGTAATGGGAAGAAATTGTGGAGATATTGCCCTATATTCTGGAATTGGTGGAGGGGCAGAACAAGTAATTGTTCCCGAAAAAGGGTATGAAATAGATGGTTTGTGTAAAACTATATTTGAGGGCAAAATAAGAGGGAAAATGCACAATCTAATAATACTAGCTGAAGGCGTAGGTGGAGCAAATGAGCTTGCTGCGCAAGTTGAAGAAATAACAGGAATCGAGTCAAGAGCTACAATACTCGGACATATTCAAAGGGGCGGAAGTCCAAGTGCCTTCGATAGAATGCTTGCTTCAAAAATGGGAGTGGCAGCGGTAGAAGTGCTTATAGAAGGTAAATCAGGAAGAGTAATTGGTATGAGAGAAGGAAAAATAATTGATGAAGACATCAATACTGCACTATCAATACCAAGAACATTCGATGAGAAGCTTTATGAAATATCAAAGGTTTTATCTTATTAAATATCTCTTTAAGAAATGTAATAAAAGCATATTTAATTAAAAATGGAGCAAAATAAATTTTTTAATAAGGGGAGTAATTTATGAAAAAAACTAAAATTATCTGTACAGTAGGACCAGCTAGTGATAATAGCGAAACTATAAAAAGTTTAATCGATGCGGGGATGGATGCTTCAAGGCATAATTTTTCTCATGGAGATCATGCAGAACATAAAATAAGGATGGATTTAGTAAAGCAGTTACGAGTAGAATGTAATAAACATATTGCTATAATACTAGATACTAAAGGTCCAGAAATCAGAACAGGAGATTTTGCTGCAGGAAAAGTTGAATTAAAGGAAGGTTCAAAATTCACTATTGTTTGTGGTGAGGCAGTTGTTGGAGATGAAACTATTTGCTCAGTAACATATAATAAATTATATGAAGATGTTAAACCTAATGACACTATACTAATAGATGATGGCTTAGTGGGTCTTGTGGTACAAGAAGTGAAAGGTAAAAAGATAATTTGTAAGGTTGCGAATACTGGTATGGTAGGTAACCATAAAGGAGTTAATGTGCCTGGGGTTGCAATAAATCTACCTTCACTTACAGAGAGAGATGTTGAAGATTTAAAATTTGGAGTTGAGCAGAAAGTTGATATTATTGCAGCTTCTTTTATAAGAAAAGCGTCAGATGTACTTGACATAAGACATGTACTTAATGAAAATGGTGGAGCTGAAATACAAATTTTCTCTAAGATCGAAAATAGAGAAGGTGTTAATAATATCGATGATATTATTAGATTCTCAGACGGTATTATGGTTGCAAGAGGAGATTTAGGAGTTGAAATTCCTACTGAAGAAGTTCCTATAGTTCAAAAAATGATTATTGGAAAATGTAATGCTGCTGGTAAGGCAGTTATAACAGCTACTCAAATGTTAGATTCTATGATGAGAAATCCAAGACCAACTAGAGCGGAGTCATCAGACGTTGCAAACGCAATATTTGATGGTACTGATGCTATAATGCTCAGTGGGGAAACTGCTAATGGTAAATATCCTTTAGAGGCAGTAGAAATAATGTCTAAAATTGCAAAAGCTGCTGAAAATGTTCTTAATTATGAAGAGAACTTAAAGAAAAAGAGAAAAATTCATATTCCTAATGTACCAAATGCTATTAGTTTAGCTACTTGCAATACAGCTATGGAACTCAATGCTTCAGCTATTATTACTGCAACTCAAAGTGGTAATACAGCTAGAAAAGTTTCAGCTTATAGACCAGAGTGTCCTGTTATAGCGGTTACTCCTTATGAAAGTGTAGCTAGAAGTTTAGCATTAAACTGGGGTGTATATGCAATATGTGCAGCTAAAGTAGAATCTACAGATGAACTTATAGAAAAATCAGTAAATATAGCTCTAGAAGCAGGCTATGTAGAAAAGGGAGATTTAGTAGTTATGGCTGCTGGAATTCCAGCGAATTTTGTGGGTAGCACAAATATGATGAAAGTTCATATTGTTGGGGATATATTACTTCAAGGTAAGGGTAATATAAGTTCATCAGCTTGTGGTACAGCTCATTATGTAAAAACCGTAAAAGAAGCTAATATCTATATGCAAGATGGAGATATTTTAGTAGTCAAAAGACTAAATAGAGAATATATTGATATATTGGGTAAAGTTTCAGGAATTATTGTAGAAGAAGACGAATTAAGCTCAAGTGTTGTAAGCGAATGTACATCAAAAGGAATTCCAATAATATACAATGCAACAGGAGCAGCGGAAATAATTAAAACTGGTTCATTTATAACAATGGATGCAGGTAGAGGTATTGTGTATAGCGGTAGGGCTAATATAAAAAAATAATATTGTATAAGATATGTATAAGACATGTATAATTAAAAAAAATATGGTTATAATTACAAATATTAACATGGCAACTGATTTCTTTTTAAGCATCTATATGGTGCTTTTTTTTTATGGTATAATAATAAGCATAACAAACAAACTATAAGTAAATTAAATATTAGTGAGCTGAAAGAAAATAAGAATTGGGAGGTATAAACATGAATGGAGCTTTAAGTTGCACTGCAACAAGTTGTATTAATAATATGTCGGGGATATGCTCAGCGAGGACTATCCATGTTTCGGGGTCAAATGCTCATAGTAGTGAGGAAACACAGTGCGAGAATTTCGCTGAAAAGGGATTAAAGAATTCATTTGCTAATGTACTTAACATGAATGTGGTTGGTGAACTTAAACAAGTTTTTAATAATGAATCTATAGAGATGAGTCCAACAATTAGATGTGAAGCTAAAAATTGTAAACACAATGAAAAAAAATTATGTTCAGCAAAAAATATTATGGTGTATGGGAAAGATGCTTTAATTAGTGAGAAAACGGAATGTGAGACATTCGAAGAATAACTAAATTTTTAAACGGTTTTCCAAAGGTTATAAAATTACTTTTACAGTAACCATTTTTGTTGCAAATACTGATGAACATGAAAATAAATACACTAGCATCTTTAGCTAGATATTTATTTTCATGTGATTTGGTGTGTAAAATATTAGTAGAAGTTCGGAGGCGAAATCATGAAAAGTAAGAGAAAATTTGAAAATTATGTTATCCCTGTTGAAAAAAATGAGGATTATATAATAACGATAGATAATATGGGATACGAGGGTGAAGGAGTAGGTAAGATAGATAACTTTACCGTTTTTGTAGCTGGAGCAATTGTAGGTGAAAAGGTAAAAATAAAAATTGTTAAGGTTTCTAAAAACTTTGCATTTGGTAAATTAATAGAGATAATTGAAACATCTCGAAGTAGAATAGAGCCAGTTTGTAGTATATATAAGAACTGTGGAGGCTGTAACTTGCAACATATAGACTACAAAGGACAATTAGATTTTAAAACTAACAGAGTAATACAGGTTATAAATAGAATAGGAAAGCTAGAAGAAGTGATAGTACACTCTACAATAGGAATGGAGCGTCCTTATAATTATAGAAATAAGGTTCAATTACCTGCAAGCAATAAAGATGGAGTAGTGTGTATCGGTTTTTATGCGGCAAGAAGTCATGACATAATAAATATGGAAATTTGCCATATTCAAGATAAGGTAGCGGATCTTGTGGTAAAGCTAACAAGACAATGGATAAAAGAATTTAATATTAAAAGTTATAATGAAGAAAATAATCAAGGTATTTTAAGGCATATTATGATTAGAAAAGGAATTAAAACAGGGGAAGTAATGGTTGTACTAGTAACTAATGGGAAAATATTTCCACATAAAGAAGAATTTATAGCCTTAATTAGTAAAAAAATTCAAGGGCTTGTTAGTATAATTCAAAATATTAATAGTGAAAAAACGAATGTAATATTAGGTGCTCACTGTCTATCGCTTTGGGGAAAAGATTCTATAACTGATTACATAGGAGAATTTAAATTTGAAGTTTCACCACTATCCTTTTTCCAAGTTAATTCAATTCAAACAGAGAAATTATACAGTAAAGCACTAGAGTATGCAAATTTAAGCGGTGGAGAAGTGGTGCTGGATGTTTATTGTGGTACAGGCACTATATCCTTATTTTTATCTCAGAAGGCTAAGAAGGTATATGGAGTGGAAATAGTACCGGAAGCTATTGAAAATGCGATAATAAATGCAAAAGAAAATAAGATAAATAATACAGAATTTATTGTAGGAGATGCAGAAAAAGTTATTCCAAAGCTTATTAGCCAAGGGGTACGTGCTGATGTAGTAGTAGTTGACCCACCAAGAAGGGGCTGTGATAAAACTCTTTTAGAAGCCATAAGTAGTATGGGGCCTAGTACTATAGTTTACGTTTCTTGTGATCCGGGTACTTTAGCTCGCGACTTAGGTATTTTAGATGAACTTGGATATAAAACTGTAGAAATTCAGCCAGTGGATATGTTCCCACAGACGGCGCATGTGGAGTGCGTTGTGAGGATAGAGAGGAAATAAATGATATACTAGAGGTTTTAAAAAATAACAGTTCTATGGCAATTCCTATAAGTATTTTAATAAGTATAGGTATTTCGCTAGTGGGTGTACTGCCTTCAGTATTTGTAACTGGGGCTAATATAGTTTTCTTTGGGCCTGCTGTGGGTTTTCTAATATCCTTGTTAGGAGAAACAACAGCAGCCTATATTACTTTTATTGTTTATAGATTAGGTTTTAAGAAAAAGATAGGGAAATTTACAGATAAACATATATTACTTTCGCAAATAGTTAAAAGTGAAGGAAAAAAAGCTGGCCTATTAATATGTGAAGGAAGAGTAATTCCATTTATACCATCAGGATTTGTGACACTGGCAGGCTCAATAAGTAATGTTAATGGTAAGATATTCATCGTTGCCACTTTGATTGGAAAGGCTCCATCTATTGCTTTAGAAGCACTCGTTAGTTATGATATAATTAATATTTATAATAATTGGTTAAGATTAGCCATAATAATTATTGCGTTAATACTTATTAAATTTACACTTGGAAAAGGAAAAGGAAAAGGAGAAAGTTAATTACCAATTTACTTGTACTTATTAATGTTCCCTCAAACGAGAGTTTGGGGGAATTTTCAATGTGCGCTAATTAATGAAAAAGTACCCTATTATTGAAAAATGAAATTTAAAGTATTTCGCGTTGTAATTTGTTGTATTGTGCAATCAAGACTGTACTTAATAACTAAAGATGTCATGTATAAACAATATATATATTGGGCATAAATACATTGATTTGTATAATAGACATATTAGTAATATAATAGATATATTAGTAATAATTAGCAATATATTAAATAAAGTATGAAGGGGGAAATATGAAGCTATTATTTTTTATATTAAATAAAGTAGAAAAATTAGATGAAGTTTTAACTGAGTTTGCACGAATTAACATCAGTGGTGCCACGGTTTTGGACAGTATGGGCATGGCTAGATTATTAAATCATCAACATGATGAAGGTGAAATTCCTTTTTTAGGATCGCTTAGAGCATTTTTAAATCCTGAAAGAGAAAAAAGTAAAGTGATCATTACTGTTATTCAAGAATGGCAGCTTTCAGAAGCAGTCAGTGCAATTGAATCTATTGTCGGGGACCTTTCAGATAAGGATAATGGCATAGTTTTTAGTGTACCAATTGATTTTACGAAGGGGATTAGGAAAATTGGAAAGTAAAATAATAATTGAAGTTGCTATAATGTTGTTTACCGGAATATTTTTTGGTAGGATTGCTAAATTTGCTAGACTTCCAAATGTAACAGGTTATCTGATTGCTGGACTTTTATTAGGACCATCTTTTTTAAACTTTCTTCATATTAATATGGTTAACGGCTTTTCTGTTATATCTGATATGGCATTGGGATTTATTTCCTTTTCAATCGGAAGTGAATTTAATTTAAAGTATTTTAAAAAAGTTGGAATTGCACCTGTTATAATAGCTATAACAGAGTCTTTTGGAGCAATTATATTAGTAACCCTAGCTTTAATTATTTTTGGGTTTGATATAAAGCTTTCAATATTGTTAGGAGCAATTGCAGCAGCTACTGCTCCAGCCCAAACCATAATGGTTATAAATCAATATAAAGCTAAAGGTGCATTAACATCAATGCTTATGAGTGTTGTTGCGATTGATGATGCTGTTGCTCTTATTGGATTTGGATTTGCAACGACTATAGTAAAAATGATGTCAACAAGTCTTAGCACTAATATTTTTTTATCAATATTAACTCCTATATATGGAATATTAGTATCGTTTATTTTGGGAGGCCTCGCAAGTATTCTTATGAGGCTAATATTTCGATGGTTTAAAAAATCATCAAATAGACTTTGCATTATTATTGCATTTATATTAATTACGTATTGGTTAGCTGAATTAGTCAATGGGTCCCCACTGCTTTCTTGCATGGCACTCGGCGGTGTGCTTGTTAATATCTATGGAGATATTGATAGCGTTGTTAAAATTACAGAGGATTTCTCACCACCAATGTTCATGATATTCTTTGTTATCTCAGGAGCAGGCTTTGAAATATCTGCGCTTAGTGGAATAGGGCTTATTGGACTTTTATATGTCATCATGCGTATGATTGGGAAAATAGCTGGCGCTTGGATTGGCGGAAAGATTACTAAACAAGACGATAAAATATGTAAATATTTAGGCCCGACACTTATGCCTCAAGCAGGAGTTGCATTAGGTTTAATTGTAGTTTCCGGGAATCTTATACCAGAATATGCAGTGCAAATTCGTGTTATTATACTATGTTCTACATTTATATATTCTATAATAGGACCTGTTGCTGCAAAGTTTGCGCTAGAAAAATCTGGTGAAATTATAGTTCCAGGTAAAATAATTCACAAATTAAATGTATGAGATTGAGGTGAGTGAAATGTAGCGAGTGATAGACTACTATCTATTGAGCGTATACCACTTGTTGTACTCTTTCTTTATTAATTCTTCATATTTTTGCTTGATTTTGATTTTATAGAAGCAATAGAAATGATAACAACAATACCTATACTTACAAACAATCCGATGCGATGGGTTGGATTAAATGTCACTCCAATTAAAGCAATGATTATAAGTGAAATGCCCAAATATGAACTGTAGGGTGCAAGGAACATTTTAAATCCTTCGGAGGTACTTTTGATAGAATAATATTTTCGGTTTTTTATTTGTGAAGCTAAAATAATAATCCAATTAATAATCAATAATACACCTGCAGAAGTGGTTAAATATTCGTAAATGGTGTCTGGTAATACAAAAGATAATATGATGGTTACAAGTAGACCACTAGTTCCTATTAAAAGTGCAATGACGTTTACACCTCTTTTATTCTTTTTCAATGTGATTTTTGGTGCCTCATGGTCATTTGCAAGGGATAATAATACATTGGTTATGGCGAAAAGTGCACCCACAAAAGTGGAAAAAGCGGCACTGACAATAATAATATTAAAAATAGAAACCAAATAAGGCACATGAAATTCTGAAAGTGCTGTAATAAAAGGACTCTTACTCACCTGGATTTGATGCCAAGATACCATTTTTAAAATCAACACAATGGAGATAACATATAAGAATGTTAAAGCCAACATAAGCGCATTAATGGCTTTAGTGAAAGATTCATTTTGCTTTAATTCTTTAGAAGCAGCTCCAACTACTGCTACACCAGCGAACGGAAACAGTGCAAAAATCATAGAAGACCATAGTCCTTTTATGCCTTTTGGAAACCAATTAAGGGTTGCCAAGGAAATTACTGATGCTCCAGGAACTGACCCCTTTGGGGATGCATACCCAAGTATGAATAGTACACCAAAAATGATAAATGAAACAAGTGCAGTAATCTTTACAATGGCAAAGAATGATTCAATTTCTCCAAAATCTTTTACTCCGAGTAAATTAATGCCAAGTCCTAAGCAGGAGTATATAACGGAGAATACCCATAGTGGAATCTGTGGAAACCAATAGCGAGAAAATACAGATAAAGCAGTTACTTCACTAGACATAATTAGTACCCCTGCAATCCAATACATCCAGCCACTAATAAAGCCAATATTGTCTCCAAAAGCTTTTCTAGCATAATCCCTAAAAGATCCTGTTTCTGGATCATTTATTTTCATTTCTGCCAGGGAGCTAAAGGTGATATATGACATAAGTCCCGCAATTAAAAATGCTAGGATTACAGAAGGCCCAGTTAAGCTAATTGCCACACTGGTTCCTAAAAAGAAACCTGCTCCAACGATAGAGCCAATTCCAATAAGACTTAGTTGCCACCAAGTTATACCAGTCTCGCCACTCCGGTTTTTTTCCTTCTTCTTATGGTGTTCTACTATCTGAGCAACTGTTTTTTCATCATTCAACCTGTATCTCCATCCTTTCAAAATCATTGTAAAAAATACAAAAGTTTCTGTTAACCCCCATGTAACTAATTAGATATATTTTTAATTGTTATACTTTTTAAATAAACTATCCAATGCTTCTCTTAAAAGGGACGCTTCAGTCCTATCTTTTGATTTAGAAAGTTCTGAAAGTCTGTTTAATTGGGTTTTAGTAAAATAACTTGATTTAAGTACCATACTTTCTGCCTCTGAAAGACAAATTCTGTTTTTACCAAGTTTCTTGGCTCTAAAAAGGCCACTATCTGCAACTCTGAGAAGTGCTATAACATTTTTTGAATCCCTAGGATAGCTAGCAACTCCAAAACTTAGAGTAATATTAATATTTGCTGTCTTAGTTGAACTTTTTAAATCAAAAGTGTTATCAGATAAATATCTTCTTAGTTCTTCTAAATCCATAAAGCTTCTCTCTGCACCTTTTTTTACAAGTAATAAAGTGAATTCATCTCCACTTCTACTTATTAAGTCTGTTTCAGATAAATTATTGTTAAAGATAGAAAGAACTTTATTAATTACCTCATCACCTATAGCATTACCATGAATTGTATTAATATTATTTAAATTATCAATATCACAAGTGACTACACTAAAGGGGCCTTCATTATTTTTAATTAATGCTGTAACTTTTAATGTTAATTCTTCCATAGAAATTAGTAATTTATTCATCGTAAATTCTCCTCAAAATACTTATTTAAATATCTCACGACTTGATGTCTTTATTATTAAAGTATAATTATTTGTTAAGTATATGATAACACACATGCATATATATATGTTATCATATATATATGTACATGCGTTAGAATTGCAAAATGAATTAAAATTGTAGTTAGTTGATTAGCAATTACGTTGGTAAATATGGCTAAAATAGAAGGAATAGAGTAGTCACGGAAACTAATAAATAAAACTTGAATTTGTATGGAGTTGCATAGAACTATAAATTTTATGATACGAGAGCAGTTAGTGATAAAAATAGGTATAGCAAACAAGCCTGCACGGT
>JBLHPD010000056.1:0-22976 GCA_047624165.1 Clostridium sp.
AAAAAATTCAAAAAAACTTTGAACAAGCCTGTACATTTATACTTTGTAGCAATGATCTTACTTTAAAAGCTGAGGATTTACTTAGAGAATATAAAACTCAAATTGGAGTTGAAAAAAAGTTTCAGCAACTTAAATCACCACATTTTGTTAATTCATTATATTTAGATACACCAGAGCGCATAGAGGCACTGACGTACCTTATTTTAATATCAATGATGATGCTGTCGGTTGCTGAATATGTAGTAAGGAGAGGAATGAAGGCAGAAGGTTCAACAATAGTAGGGCCTAGCGGCACAAAAATGAAGAAACCCTCGTTGGTAGCAATATTAGGCGTTTTCAACACCGGACTAGGTGTTAAAGTGATTACTTTTGAAGGAAAAAAGTATCGTTCTTTGGCTCGTCCAATTTCAGAAAGTCATAGAAAACTGCTGAAATATTTGGGTATATCCGAGCGAGTATTTTGTTGGAATGAATAAATAAGATCAAGTGAATTTTTATTAGTTAATAATATTTCTGATGTGATGCTCTAAAATAAAACTAATTATAAATATTTAACTTAAAATAAGTTGTTGAAAATTTGCAGTATTATTAAAAATACAAGTAAAAAAAGCCCTAAAATTAAATATAGGGCTTTTATGATATATTGTGCGGAGTATAAGACTTAATAAAATTCAAAATGTAATTTAACCAAAGAGAGCAACTACTGCTAACGCACCAACTATGCCACCACAAATTGGAGCTACTACTGGTATCCAAGCATATCCCCAGTCATTGCCACCTTTGCCCGCGATAGGGCAAATAGCATGAGCGATTCTTGGTCCTAAGTCTCTAGCTGGATTAATAGCATATCCAGTTGTACCACCTAAAGATAAACCTATTACTAAAATTACAAATGCAGCAATAAGTGGACCGAATCCTGGAGCTGATTTTGTTTGAGCAACTCCTAGTAACGCAAATACTAATACAAATGTTCCAATAAATTCCGATAAAAAGTTCGCTGGTGTATTTCTAATTGCAGGTGCTGTACAGAAAACGCCAAGTTTTGTTGCTTTGTCTTCTGTAACTGCCCAATGAGGGTAATACATTAACCAAACAAGGACTCCACCGACTATACCTCCAAGCATCTCAGCTATAATATAACCAGGTACCACTGACCATGATAATTTACCAATTACAGCTAGGGCTAAAGTAAGTGCGGGATTGAAAGAAGCTCCGCTTACTGTAAAGATGTAAGCTGGAATTCCAACTGCAAATGCCCAACCAAAAGCTACAACTATTAATCCTGAATTATTTCCTTTTGTCTTTGCTAGACTTACATTTGCAACTACACCATCACCAAGAAGAATTAGTAACATTGTTCCAAAAAACTCTGCATAGTATATTAACATATTATTATACCCCCATATAATTTTTTTTGTAAAGAAGTAAAATGTGAAATACATTCTACTTCTCTAATTACATTTAGTTATTACTCTGCCCAGTCCTGAGATCTTCCTACTGCCTTATGCCATCCTTTAAGTAGTTCCGCACGTCTATCCTCTTCCATATTAGATACAAAAGATTTTGATAGAGCCCAATTACTGCATACGTCTTGTTTATCTTTCCAATATCCAACAGCAAGTCCCGCTAAATAAGCTGCTCCAAGTGCGGTAGTCTCAATTATTTCCGGTCTATCAACTTGTACACCTAATATATCTGCTTGGAATTGCATTAAGAAGTTATTGGCACATGCTCCACCGTCAACCTTTAGTGCTTTAAGTTCAATTCCAGAATCCTCTTGCATTGCTTTAAGAACATCATTAGTCTGATAGGCTATAGATTCTAAAGTAGCACGTATTAGATGTTCTTTTTTTGCTCCTCTTGTTAGTCCAACAATTGCTCCTCTTGCATAAGCATCCCAATACGGTGCCCCAAGTCCTACAAAAGCTGGAACCACATACACTCCATTGGTATCTTCAACAGCTGTTGCATACCTCTCAGAATCAGCAGCATTGTCTATCATTCGAAGTTCATCTCTTAACCATTGAATTGCAGCTCCAGCAATAAATACACTACCTTCAAGTGCATATTGAACCTTTCCATCAATACCCCAAGCAATAGTAGTCAAAAGTCCATTTTTAGATTCTACAGCTTCTTCTCCAGTGTTCATTAGGAGAAATGCTCCAGTGCCGTAGGTGTTTTTAGCAGCACCAGGTTCATAGCAACATTGACCAAATAATGCAGCTTGCTGATCTCCAGCGGCTCCAGCTATTGGTATCTCTGCTCCAAATAGTGCAGCATCTGTTTTGCCATAAACACAACTTGATGGTTTAACCTCTGGTAACATAGATAGTGGTATATTTAATTCTTCTAATATTTCTGTGTCCCATTTTAATTCATGAATATTAAATAGCATTGTTCTTGAAGCATTAGAATAATCAGTTACAAATGTTTTCCCCTTCGTCAAGTTCCAAATCAGCCAAGCATCAACAGTTCCAAATAATAGGTGGCCATCCTCAGCGTTTTTCCTTGCACCTTCTACATTGTCAAGAATCCATTTAACCTTTGTTCCTGAAAAATAAGCATCAAGAATTAATCCAGTTTTTTGTTTTACAATTACATCAAAGCCTTTAGCTTTTAGATCATCACACATATTTGCAGTTCTTCTACATTGCCATACTATAGCATTGTAAACAGGTAGCCCAGTTCTTTTATCCCATACAATTGTGGTTTCCCTTTGATTTGTTATTCCAATAGCTGCGATGTCTGAAGCCTGCGCACCCACTTTTGCCATTGCTTCTATAGCAACAGAAAATTGTGAAGACCATATTTCTATCGGATTATGCTCTACCCAACCTGCATTTGGATAAATCTGAGTAAACTCTTTTTGTGCTGAACTTTCAATAAGTCCACTCTTGTTAAATAAGATACACCTTGAACTAGTTGTTCCTTGGTCTAGTGCCATTACATACTTTCCCATCTTAATACGCCTCCATTTTTTTTTGTAATCGATTTCTTAATTTATATAAAAAAAGGCCGAGCAAAATAAAGTATTACACTTTAAATTTCACTCGGCTCTCATTTCTCTAGCCTAAAATTAACCTATTTAATTATTTAGTTCCCAGAGGTCTGATGCTGTTGTAGATACTGCCATAGCCCCTGAACTAATGGACTCCATTATTTCTATTTTTGTATTTATTAATCCTCCCGCAATTATAGGAAGATGCACCTCTTTTTGAAGAGATTTTATTATTTTACTTGCAATTCCTGGCATAACCTCAACTGCATTAGGTGAAACTGCATTTATATTCTTTATACCAGTTTTAAGTGATAGAGAATCTATAACAAATATTCTCTGAATGGTATATAAACCTAATTTATGTCCATATTTAATATTATTCTGCTTTGTTGTAATTATTCCAAAAGGATTTGCATATTCTTTAATAAATTCAATACCCTTTTGATCACTTCTTAATCCATCTATCATATCTACATGAACAAACACAACTTTACCAGCCTTTTTTAATGTATCACATATATCTTTTACATTTATAATTGAACCATAAAGTATAAATACGATTTGAACTTTACTCATAATTATTTTTTGTAAATCTACATCATTCCTAATTGCACCAACTACTGGATTTTCTATTAAGAGTTGTTCAAAGGAAAATTCATCCATACTATTGCCCCCAAGCTTATATTTAGCTAAGTTTCATTGTTGTCTAGTTTTATTATTACATATTTAGATTATATAGTCAATAACTGCTGAAGTTTATAGTTTTTAGCTACATTGCTTTGCCTTTAATTGTTCTGGTAGCAATAAAATTCGCACCAGTGTCTGCAACGTTTTCTAGAATTATATCACCTATATTAATTGGTGTATTTACCCTTATTCCTTTTAAAGCTTTTATGCATATTTCAATTTTATCTTTTGGAACATCTGTTTCAGTTTTAACTGGAAGCATTATATCATCTCTACCAATTATCTCTACTGTGGATGTCAAAATCCGTGTAGGATTGGTACATTCCTTTACTCCATATTGTTCTCCTATTTTGCAACTATTCCCTGTTATTTTTACTTCATTGTTATCACTGATTTCAGCAGTAAGGGCACAGCCCATTGGGCATCCTATACACACAATCTCTCTCTTTTGCATAACTTTTTACTCCTTCTCTATTTTTACTGTTATTTCTTTGCAATCAGGATATTTATCGAACATAACTTTGGAAATTTTTAATTCTTCCATTTCACCTGGGGCAAGTACTTTTTTCTTAATATGCATTACCCTAGTTTCATCAAAATATAAAGATACGTAATTTTCTTTAAAAACTTCTCCCACTCTAAACCTTATTGTTATTGATTTATCTACCTTTGATGTATTAATTAATGATGGTACAGTATACCTTACGCCGCACTCTCCACTAACTTTAATATACTCTCCCTCTCTTTTACCCTCTTTTACATAGCTTGCTGCTTTTCTACCTGCATTGGAACTTTCTAATGATACATTATCAACTAAATCATGAACATGCAACGCATTACCACAAGAAAATATTCCTTCAATATTTGTTTCCATTGATTCATTTACAAGTGGTCCACCGGTAACTTTTGATAATATAACCCCTGCACTTTTAGATAATTCATTTTCTGGAACTAAACCCACTGACAAAAGTAATGTATCACAACTTATAAATTCCTCAGTTCCTTTAATTGGTCTTTTATTTTCATCAACTTTTGCAACAACTACTCCTTCGAGTCTATCTTTTCCTTTTATATTTATAACAGTATGACTAAGTTTTAGTGGGATATTGTAATCGTCTAAGCATTGAACAACATTTCTTTTTAAACCGCTTGAATATGGTAAAAGTTCCACAACTGCCTTAACGGTTGCTCCTTCAAAGGTCATCCTTCTAGCCATTATTAGCCCAATATCACCAGACCCTAAAATAACCACTTCCTTGCCAGGCATATATCCTTCAATATTAACGAACTTTTGAGCAGCACCTGCAGTAAGAATACCCGCACACCTACTGCCTGGTATATTTATTGCTCCACGAGGTCTTTCTCTACAGCCCATAGCCAAAATAATTGCTTTTGCTTTAATCTCCATGATGCCATTTTCATTTACAGCTGTAATAACTTTTTCTTTTGTTATTTCTAATACCATAGTATTCAGTGTATATGGAATCTTATACTCATTTACTTTTTCAATAAATCTACTAGCATACTCAGGTCCTGTAAGCTCCTCTTTGAAGGTATGAAGGCCGAACCCATTATGGATACATTGATTTAATATTCCTCCAAGTACATTTTCTCTTTCTAATATTAAAATGTTTTCTATGCCCTCATCTTTTGCTGCTATTGCTGCTGCAAGCCCTGCAGGGCCTCCTCCAATTATTACTATATCAATCTGCTTCATAAATACCCCTCCTTATCCTATTGTAAAAACAATTTTATAAATTCTCTTTATTTTTACCAATTACCAATCTAGAATTTATTCCAAACTTTGTAATTTCTGTTGGAGGAAGATTTAATTCCTTACTTAAAATATCTACAATTCTTGAAGTACAAAATCCTGCTTGACATCTTCCCATTCCAGCTCTAGTTCTAATTTTAATTCCATCGAGAGTTTTAGCACCTAGAGGCCTTCTTATTGCATCTTTTATTTCACCTTCAGTAACCACTTCACATCTGCAGACTATTCGCCCATATTCAGGATTACTCTTTATCAAAATATCTCTTTCCCTATTGCCAAGTTCTCTGAATTTAACAATTCCTTTTCTTATCTTTATAAATTTCTCTTTTAGAGTTGCTTTTAATATATCATTTACAATAGAAACAACCATTTCTGCAATTGCTGGTGCAGAGGTTAACCCTGGTGAATCAATGCTTGCAACATTTATAAACCCTGGAGAGCTCTTTACTTCGCCTATTATAAAATCATTTTTATTAGTTTTGGCCCTTAGCCCTGAAAAAGAAGTAATTATTTGATTTGTTGGAAGACTTTTTACACTTAATTTAGCACAATTAATAATTTCATCTAATCCTTCTTTTGTAGTATCCAAATTAGTTTTATCTTCTACATCCACAGCATTTGGTCCTACAAGTAAATTCCCATCAACCGTTGGCGTAATTAATACTCCTTTTCCAGCCTTTGTAGGCAACTGAAATATGGTTTTAGAAACTAGATTTCCAACAGCTTTATCAAATAAACAATACTCACCTTTTTTTGGTATAATATCAAATTTTTCTTCAGAAACTAGATTGTTCATTACATCTGAATATAATCCAGCTGCATTTATAATAATTTTGGTTTCTATAACTTTATCATCATTTATTGATAAACTATATCCACCATGATTTTTCACAATATTCACTATCTTAGACCCAAATTTAAATTCCACGCCATTCATAAAAGCGTTTTCAGCCATGGCTATATTCATTTCATATGGACAAACTATTCCACTTGTTGGAGCAAATAATGATGCTACTACATTTTCAGAAATATTAGGTTCAATTTCTCTAGTTTGTTCCCCAGTTAATATCTGAAGATTAGGTACTCCATTTAATTCACCTTGTTTCTTAAGTAGTTCTAGTTTTTCTTTATCATTTTCATCAAAGCATAAAATTAAGGAACCGTTTTTTTTAAATGGGAAATCTAACTCCTTTGATAACCTATCAAACATAGAATTGCCCTTAGCATTTAATTTCCCCTTAATAGTATCTGGACTAGCATCATGACCAGCATGTACAATCGCACTGTTAGCTTTTGTTGTCCCAGCGGCTAAATCTAATCCTTTATCCACTACTACTACCTTTAAATTATATTTGCTGATTTCTCTAGCAACGGAAGCACCTATAATTCCTGCACCTATAATTACTACATCATACATTAAATAATCCCTCCTAGCCTTTACTTATACTCTTCTAAAAATAATAAACAAAAAAAGCCACAAATAAAGTTTAAAACTTTAATTGCGGCTCTCTATATCTCGGCCATAAATATTTTATTAATTTAATAATAACACAGATTAATAAATTAATCAATATTATTTTGCCTTTATTACTCTTTTGTAATAGCAACTGATATAGAATCGTCATTTTCCCTGAGTAATTCTAATAAAATATCCACGATTTCTGCGTCTAATTGTTTTCCCTTACTTTCAACTAATTCCTTTTCTATTTCAGAAAAAGGAAGAGTATTTTTACGATAAATTCTTGAGCTAGACATTGAGTCATAGGTATCAGCAACGGATAATATCTTTGCTTCTATTCTAATTTCTGCCCCTAATAACCCATTAGGGTATCCATGACCATCAATTCGTTCATGATGTTGTAAAATAATTTCAGCTGGCTCCTTTAAAAAATCTATTTCTTTAATAATTTCATATCCGATTAAAGGATGTTTTTTTATTAATTCATATTCTTCAATAGTAAGCCTACCCGGTTTGTTTAATATTGTATTCGGAACTCCAATTTTACCAACATCATGTAATATACATGCAAATTTAAGTGTATTCTTTTGATGGTCAGAAAGTTTTAATTTTCGAGCTATTACTAACGCTATTTCATCTACTCTATCGCAATGCCCTCTAGTATATAGATCAGATACTTCAATGGAATTAGCCAATGCTTTAATTGTATTTAAATAATTGTCATCCCGCTGTTTTAACAATATTTCAATTTGTTCTAGCATCTGATTGAAGCTAGTAGATAAGAGTGAAAATTCGTCGTTGGATTTTACACTGGTTCTTATCTTAAAATTTCCATCACTAACTTGTTCAGTCGCAATAATCAGTTTATTTAGAGGTCTTAATAAGTTTTTAGACATTCTTATTGCCATAAAGATGCTTAGAGCGATCGCTATAAGAAATATACTGATTATTCTGTTTTTTATAGAGGTCAATTCTGATTCTAAATTAGTCTTTGTTATTGCAACCAATTTCCAATCGTTAACATTTATAGGTACTTTTGACACAACATATTTAACTTTGTCTATGTTAATGATTTCCTCTGATTCATTTTGGGTTATATTATCAATAATATTTTTTTTGAAATAATGCAACTCATATGAGTTATGAGCCAGAACATCATTTTTTTGATTTAGCAAGAAAATATATGAATTTTTTGAGTAGCTAAGATTATCTATGATTTCTGTGAATTTTTTTAATTCAATATCGAGTCCTATTACTCCCTTGAGTTTTCCCTTATCGTCATACACCGCTTTAGAAACTGTTTGCACCATTTTTCCAGATTTACCAGCATCCAAATAAGGCTCAGTCCAAAAAACATCTCCTTTTTTATTTAAGCTACCCTTGTACCATTCTCTTTTTCTTGAATCATAATCTAATGGCATGGTTTCGTCTACAGGGGAAATCAATAGTGAGCCATCTTCCTCCAGTCCATAATAAATCCATGTAATATCTTTTGATGACAAAGTAAGACCCATCCACTTCTGATAGATTGAATCGAAATTTTCGGGAATAGAATTAACTGCCTTCGATTGCCCTGGGGCTTTTTTATAATTTTTGATTTCTGGAGAAATAGCCCATGATTTAACAATGTACTCCGTATCAGAAATCAACTTATCAAAATAATAATCGCTTATATTTTTTAATTCTAAACTATTATTCTTTTTTATAATATTAATTGCTATAGATTCTGAATATTTATAGTTTAGTATTCCTAAAAACAAACTAGAAAATAGAATTATTGATCCCATAATTATGATTATTTTTGTTCTAATGCTTCTCACTTTAATTCTCACCTTCATTTTGTCATATTTTATCAATATTTATTAAATTACTGTAAATCAGAAAAAATGTCTATAAATAATCTTATCAATGATAATAATCTTTTTTCATTTATAAAACTCTGAATATTTAAATTTATTTACAATATAATTATAAAACAACTATGTATAATAGTAAATACATATTTCCAATTACTACTACAACCTCCTATGTAACGCTTATCTAAGCTGGCTTTAAATAACGCTACAACTTAACACCAAAAGGCACAAGATGTACTAAATACATCTTGTGCCTTTTTTATGTTACTTAACACTAACCCTCTTTAACCAAATATAACAGATTATCATCTAAATTATAATAAAGAGGAGCTATCAAAATATTAGGATATTTAGTTCTTAACCTCTTAGCCTCTTCCAAAACAAACTCTATTTCATTATCAATCTCAAACATTGGAGCAAAATTCATAAAATGATCTTCAGCTCTTTGTCTTTCCCATCCCACTACATCAACAAGCCCATCAATAAACTGTTGCCTTTTGGACATCAGATTAACCATTCCACAATGATTGTGAGCTATAAGTGCTATAGTTTTAATTCCGCCTATTGCTATTGAATAAGAAACCTTAAATTCGCTAAACCGTAGCGTTCCTCCACCAGAACGAATGATATATGCAAAGTTGTTTGGTATATGAAGATATTTCCTGTTATCCATGCACATTCCTATTAACATCTGTGGACTGCTTACCGCATCATAGGGCATGCCCAAGTTATGGTATTCTAATAAAACACTGATGGGTGTGTTTTTGTATTCAGCAAATATATCCTCTTTAGCATTAATCTTTATTAATCTATCCATATAAATATTTGCCTCCTTAAACCATATTTCATATTTTACTTATTTATTATTATAGCACAGCCTATTAATTTATATACCACTATCTAACTTTGAAAATTATGATTGCTATTAGTCAGCTTTTTTAACTTCTTTCACCGTTTCTATTTCTTCAGTTCCCTCTATAGTTTCTGTCGTTTCTACATTTTCTACGTAAGCATCATTTTGTTCCACAAGGCTTTCTTCAATAGTATTATTGCAATCCTCAACTTTAGTTAACAACATTAAGCACTTTGAAACTTTTTTATTGACTATACCCACACCTAATAAAACAAATGCTATACCTCCATATACAGCAACTGGTTCAAATATTCCTGGGAGCAATTGTGATTTTAGTAATTCCGTAGTAACCGTAGCAGCAGTATACCCCTGAGCTACATATTGGTTAACAGTGCTTTTAAATAATAAAATATTATTAACTAATAATGCAATTCCGATTATTGCTACAACTGATGCAACAGCATACATAACTATTGAGATAGAAGATTTCCCTGATTTTTCAGATACATTTTTGTTTTTAGCTTTCATAGTAATTTGTCTCCATTTCCGCCCCTAAGGCTATAATATAAATTTCAACCTAATATTACTAAACTATTGTTGCATTTAAGTGTCAATATTGTTAACATTTTATAACAATTCTTTATTTTATGATATTACTCTGTTACATATAATATTATTTAAATGCCATTTTTACCTTGTTTACACCTCATAAAAAGTATAGTATATTGATAATAACTAAAAATAATCTTAGTTTTGCAATCTGATCCAAATTATTGAAAATCATTTAAAGGGGTGACAACCATGAATAACTTCATTACACCTAACTATACTCCCCTTGAGGAGCTTCAATTTTATATATACGATTCAGAAATTTCATATTTTGGTGGAAGTCAGTACTGGTTTCCAAAGAAATTCAATCAACTTAGCGGTTGTGGTCCTGTTGCTGCAGCAAATATAACTGCATATTTATCTCAAACATTTCCGGATAAATATAATGCCTTATATCCTTACAAGGATACTATTAATAAGAAAGATTTTATCCAGCATATGATTGAGGTTCGAAAATATGTAAAGCCAGGATTCTTTGGTCTTACCTCTGTTCGCCAATTTTCAGATAATGTTTTGGATTTTTCATGTGAAAAAGGTGTATCTTTAACTCCTCATATTTTAGATGATAAAGCTACTAGTATTAAGGAAGCTATAACCTTTATTTCTGTGGCTTTATCTGAGAGACTTCCAATTGCCATATTAGTTCTTAAACATGCCCTAAAGGAATTTAAAGAATATAGTTGGCACTGGATGACTATCACTGGCTTAAATCTGAATTCTAAAGATAACACATATTATATTTCAGTCTCCACCTATGGGGAGCGAAGAGATATAAATTTAGATTTACTTTGGAATAAAAGACGCCCAAAAGATATAATTAATCTAGTTTATTTCACATAAGGTCTTAGATTCTGATCAAAATATTCTAAAATAGTATAATAATTATTAAGGGAAGCCATTTAAGGCTTCCCTTAATAATTTTATTGACAATTGTATATTACAGATGTAATATATGTTTATAGCTCATATTACACCTGTAATATACGCTATAAATAACAAGTAAAACATTACATATGGATTTAACCAGAAAGGAGATGAAAAAATGTCTAATGCATCTAAAATATCAAATTCAGAATGGGAAGTAATGAGGTGTGTTTGGGGAAATATTACCTGCACTGCTAGCGAGATTGTTGAGACTTTAAGTAAAAATACTGATTGGAAGTCAACCACTGTTAGAACATTAATAAATCGTTTAGTTAAAAAAGAAATTTTAGGTTATACGATAGATGAAAAGGATAAAAAAACATATTATTATTTCCCTCTATTATCAGAAAACGAGTGCATAAAAGCTGAGAGCGAATCCTTTATAAAGCGTGTGTTTAATGGCTCTTTAAATGGTATGTTTGCTAATTTTCTAAATGAATCAAAACTATCTGATGAGGAGATTGAAGAACTTAAAAATATTCTTGATAAAAAGAAAGGGTAAATGAGGTGTTTATGTTGTGGGTTGTCTCTATTCTTCAATGGGTAATGTATTCATCTATTTTGGCAAGTGTTTTAAGTTTAATAATTCTTATTTTTAAGTTACTACTTAAAAACAAGTTAGGGGTAAGATGGCACTATGCTATTTGGCTTATTCTTATAATTAGATTATTAATACCATACGGTCCGCAAAGCTCAGTAAGTGTTTTTAATCTTTTTAAAACTGAAAGTGGAAATATTATAAAAATGAGTGAATCAGCAAATTATAAAGAAACTTATGGTATAAGTGATTACAACCAAGTGTCAGTTGTAAATAGTAAAAATATTAAGCAAGATGTAATAGCTAAAAATGATATAAAAGCAAGTGAGAGCCCAATATATTTGAAGTTAATCAGTATAGTGTGGTTACTTACCGTATTGATACTTGCAGTTTATTCAATTGTAATGACAATGAAATTAAAGGGCAAGCTTAAAAATGAACATAAATGTAAAAATGAAGAAGTTATAGCACTTTTATTACAGTGCAAAAATAAGTTTAATTTGAAATCTAATATAACAATTGTAAACACTAATTTAATTAAAATACCCTGTATCTTGGGGTTTATAAAGCCTAAATTATTATTACCTATAGGTATAGAGAATTATGTAAATATAAATGAGTTAGAGTTTATAATTTTACATGAATTAGCTCATGTAAAACGACTCGATATAATAATAAGTTGCACCGCAGGAGCACTTCAAATAATACATTGGTTTAATCCCATTATTTGGTACTCATTTTACAAAATGCGTAATGACAAAGAATTAGCTTGTGATGCATTAGCATTATCTCATGTTAATCCAGATCAGTATATAAATTATGGAAAAACCATTATAAAATTATTAGAAAGCTATAAAAAGGTACCTAAAGTTTATGGCATGTCCTGCATTATAAACGATAAATCTCAAATTAAAAGGAGAATTACTATGATTTCACTATTCAAAAAAAATTCGTATAAATGGTCGATAATACCGATTGTAGCTTTAGTATTAATGGGGGGCGTATTGCTTACTAACGCAAAATCCAAGCCAGTTCTAGCAGGTAATAAAAATAATCAAAACTTAGAAGCAGGCAAAAGTTTAAGTGATCAAAGTAAAACAAGCTCTATTACTGAGTTTGCTATTACAGGTAAACATTTTAAAGGTACAATGTTAATGATCCCAAGTGACAAGAAGATTGTTGTGGGATTCAACAAAGATATTTTAAAAGCCACAAAAACAACAAGCCAAATAGCTAAAGAAAATAGTGCAATATGTGCTATTAATGCGGGGGCATTTACTGTGAGTTCAGACCAAACATTATCCCCAGTAGGGATTATAATGCACGATGGGAAAATTATTTTTAATGATCTAAAAGACAATACTAGTAAAACAGCTATAGTTGCTTTTACAGGTGAAGGTAGGCTTTTAGTTGGTAGCTATTCATTAAATGAATTAAATAATCTTAATGCAACCGAAGCTGTTAGTTTTGGGCCTGCACTTATAGTTAATGGAAATCCTACAATTACAAAAGGCGATGGTGGATGGGGAATTGCTCCAAGAACAGCTATAGGGCAAAAAAAGGATGGCACCATTATTATGTTAACCATTGATGGTAGAAGTGTTAAATCTTTAGGTGCTACGTTACTTGATGTTCAAAATATACTTTTAGAGCATGGAGCTGTAAATGCGTCAAATCTTGATGGAGGAAGCTCAACAACCATGTACTATAAAGGAAAAGTAATTAATAATCCATGTGTACAGCTAATTAAAAGTGGAGACACAATGATTGAAGATCCAGACAGTAAAGGAGAAAGAGAAGTAGTATCTACTTTTATGGTATTACCTTAGAAAGACATCTTTAAGGGTAACTCCAAAAGGGATGTTCATACACATCAGTATGGACATCCCAAAATTGCTTGAAGCATTTATTTAATCTAAATACAGATTTTCTTTTTTGATATATTTTACAATTTCAACAGTTGTTAAATGTCCAATATTTCTTTTAGCCTTAATATTATTTCTAATCATAGTCGAACTGATTGTTGACTGAAGTAGTCCTGGAATTTGAATAAAGCTAGATTTATAACTTTTTAAAACTTTAATGTCATCGAGGACTTGCCAAAGAGTGTCTTCTCCCCTATCCATTACAATTATCTTATATTCACTTATTAGCCTCTCCCAATCTTTCCAGTAAGTTATATCTCTTAAATTATCTGTACCCATTAAAAAACAAAGGTCACTTTTAGGATACCGTTTTTTAAGTTTATCTAAGGTCTCAATTGTATAGAGTCTTTTTTGTGTATCAATTTCTATTGTGCTTACACTTAGCCTACTATCTTGCCCAATTGCAAGTTTCAGCATATTAACCCTATGACACGCAGCTACTAATTCTTTTTTCTTATAATGATCCCCTACAGGAATAAACAAAAGTTCTTTTGCACCTAGGCTCCTAAGTAGTTGTGTAGCCAAGGTTATGTGCGCTAGTGAAGGGGGATTGAAGGACCCTCCATAAATTATCATCAAATTATTCTTCATTTCTTTCTTCTAAATTTCTATACCTTTGAATTAATTCCTGCTTAACAAGCCATAGTTCCTGAGATAAATCCACAAAGTATTTATGAGGATTAGAAAATCTCTTAACTTCTTCCCATATGCTTTCTACTTGGTTTTTACAGTAGGTTCTTATTTCTTCTATGGTTGGTAATTCATATACACATTCTCCATTAAGAAAAATTGGTACTTGAAGCTTTTCAGCATAGAAATTGGTGATTTTCTTCTTCTTCCAAATAAGAACTGGATCAAAGATTGTATAAGGTACTGTTTCATCTATACCCTCGCCTGCCATTGTGATAATATCAGCAATTGCCTTATGCGAATTCTTGTCATATAATCTCCAACACATTTTGTATCCAGGATTAATAATTTTTTCTTCACTTTCACTTAATTTAATTCTTGGAATAATTTCTCCTTCTTCTTCCACCGCCACTAATTTATAAACACCACCAAATACTGGCTCTGATTTAGCAGTAACCAACCTTTCGCCAACACCAAAGATGTCTATTTTAGCATCTTGATTTAATAACTCAGTTATAATAAATTCATCTAAACTGTTAGAAGCCACTATTTTGCAGTCTGTAAGACCTGCCACGTCTAGCATAGTTCTTACTTCCTTTGAAAGATAGGCAAGATCTCCACTATCAAGTCTTATTCCTTTTAATCTTTTTCCAAGTGGCTCTAAAACATTCTTTGAAGTCTTAATAGCATTCGGTATACCACTTTTAGTAACATTATAAGTATCTACAAGCAAGGTACATGCGTCCGGGTAAGTTTTAGCGTATGTTTCAAAAGCCTTGTATTCATCTCCGAAAAATTGTATCCATGAGTGAGCCATTGTACCAATAACAGGCATTCCAAACATTGGTCCAGCAATTGTAGTAGCTGTACCACTTACACCTCCTATATAAGAAGCTCTTGCGCCCATTATAGCTGCATCAGCACCATGAGTCCTTCTTGCTCCGAGTTCAAGTACCGCTCTTCCCTTAGCAGCTCTCACTATTCTACTCGCCTTAGTAGCTATTAAGCTTTGGTGATTTATTGTTAATAACAACATAGTTTCGATAAGTTGTGCTTCAATCACCTTTGACTTAATTGTCACAAGTGCTTCACTCGGAAATACTACTGTACCTTCTGGAATGGCATAAATATCTCCGGTAAACTTAAATGTTAATAAATATTCTAGGAATTCCTCAGATAAAATACCCTTACTTCTTAAATAATCAATATCATCTTTTGTGAATTTTAGATTTTTAACATAAGTTACAAGTTGCTGGAGCCCTGCCGCTATTGAGAAACCTGCTCCATCTGGATTTTTCCTGTAAAACATATCGAAATATACAATTGTGTCTGATACCCCATTTACAAAATATCCATTTGACATTGTTAGTTCATAGAAATCCATTAACATTGAAAGGTTTCTTTCCTCTTTAATATTGAATCCATCAATATTGAAGCTATTAATTATTTTACTCATTTCCATCCTTCTCCTTCTCGCCTCGTTTAATTAGTTTTATATTGAAACAAAGCTTTATTAAAAAAATCAGGGTTGCAGTTACTTGTTATTGATTTACATTTTTAATTAGCTTTTTATATTATAGTATCTACTATTTCTATTCCATTCGACTTCATTTCCCAAAGTGATATAACTTTCATTAAATCTCCATCATGTGTTTCAAAGTCAAAGGTTTCCACTGCGTCTATTGGCACAATAATTCTTCGATGTAGGTTCTTCTGATTGAAATACGTTTTTAATGTTTCAGCAAAATGCTTAACACATATGTCACTTGAACATCCTTCTATAATATAATTTTCAACTTGTTCTTCATTTTCATTGAGCCATATTTTAAATTCTGGTGCATGAAACCCATTAGTACTATTCTTATGAATTATTGTGGTATTACTATGTAGCGTAGCACCACAATTTAATGAAGGGATAAGCTCAGCCTCTTTAGTATTTTTTATGCAATGTTTTGCATAAGTTTTAAACTCTGCAGAATCTTCATCATGTTGCTCTAAAAAGAATACCTTCTTATAACCATATGTTCGCTCATTAGTAGATACAATACTATCTATAATCTTTTCAACCCTTGGTGACGACATTATTCCTGCATGAACAAATCCATTTACCATATCTACGACTATTAGTGCTGTTTTTTCTTTTGGAAGGTCAATTAATTTAACTACTTTTCCCTTTATCTCCTTTTGCATATCAAATATTTTATTTATCATTAAATTCATCATATATATCATATCCTCTCTATTTATATTTCTCACGATATGCATCTAAGCAAAATTGATGCTTTAACTATTAGTCCAGAAAATTATGTTCCCAGTTTTCATTAAATATATAACAGGTTGCAGGTCTGCCAGATGTTGTTTTTTCTTTATCTGTTTGTATAACCATTTTTTTAATTTTTCTTCTAAAATTAGCTCTTGATAGAGGTTTCTCTAAACTCAGAATAGCTTCATATATTTTTTGAGCTTCTCTTAAAGTAAAATATTTAGGAAGTAATGTAAACGCTAGCGGAGTATATTCTATCTTGTTTTTTAATCTTTCAATAGCACTATATACCAAATCAATATGATCAAAAGCAAGTTCATCTTTGCTCGACCCTAGGGTCTCATAAGAAGGTACTTTTATTGAAATAATACCATTTTTAACAAATCTCTCAGTCACAAGGTATCCTATTTTAACCTCACCATCATCGGAAATCAAGGTTATATTGTGTGTATCAACTCTCTCAATTCCTGAATTATTAGAGGAACTAAAATCTTTTCTTACCGTAAACCATTGTGCATAAGTAGCATCATCCCCCGCTATAGGCTTAATATTAGTTTTATCAACTAAAGCCAAATAAGCTATTGAAATAACCCTCATTCTTGGGTCTCTTTCTACTAAATCACCGAAAGTTTTTAACTGTTCAAAATATACGCTATCAATATTAGTCTCTTCTTTAAGTTCTCTATAGCAAGCAGTACTTAAGGCTTCATCAATATGTACAAAGCCTCCAGGAATTGCATAGCATCCCATGTATGGGTGGTCTCCCCTTTTTATTAAAAGAATTTTAAGTGCTTTATCAGGATCTTTTCCCTCTACTGGTACATCGTCTACAGTAAAAAGCAACATGTCCACTGTATTAGATGGTCTATCATAATGCATTGGTTTGTAAGTTTCTAAAAACTTTTTTTCAGTTAATCCATCTTTATTTTTAATATCTATATTCCTCATAATCATTTTCCTTTCTTATTTTCTTATTTTTATGACTATGCATACTTGTAATTCTTTGTATTACTTTGATACTATAACCTTAGCATCGTTTTAGTACAAAGTCAATATGTTTTTCAATAAATGTTAATATTTACTATTAAAAAAACCGTAAAATTAATAAATCTT
The DNA here is from genome assembly GCA_047624165.1 of Clostridium sp. Classification (GTDB taxonomy): domain Bacteria; phylum Bacillota; class Clostridia; order Clostridiales; family Clostridiaceae; genus Clostridium_AD. Next base: position 17,630 of record JBLHPD010000056.1, read on the forward strand.
ACGGTTTTTAACTATTATTTAGTTTTTGCTTAATTTTTTAGATTATTTGCTAGAGGATAATACCTTAAGTAAAAGTTTAGATATGAAATAGCCTATAATAGTGAAAATGATAAACCAAATTCCAAAATATCTTAACCTAAGATGTCCTAAAGTAGTTCCAGCCAAAAGCCCTGAACATATAGCAACTCCCCCTATAAATACGGGTTCTAAATTTTTAAAGACTATTAGTCTTAAATTATATTCTATATTTCTTTTACTATAGGCCACATAAGCCAAGTATAAAAATAAACAAGTTAAAAGAATTAGTACTAGCAACTTTGATTTATAATTACTATAATAAGAAAAAGTACTAGAATAAGTACTACGTCCTTCATATATTCCTTCATATACTTTATTCCGCTGAGGTAAATTATAAAAATAAATATTTAACCATCTATTAAGTTTTTCAAAAACCACAGATATGTATTCAGTAAATCCATAGTATCTTTCAAATAAACTCTGTGCTACCATTAATAAAAATAAAGGTACCATAAGTATTATTCCACCTACTATGGTAGCTACTATACTATTTCCCATAACCGTCTGAATAAGCATAATAAAAGTAAAAATACAAATGTACTGAAACGTATCCATAAAGAACCATTTTATTATATCGGAATATGGATTTAATGTTGTATAAATACCTTTAACAGTTAGAAAATAAACCAAACTTAGAACTATATACGTTACTGCAAAGCTTATAAGCAAACTTACCACACCAACAATCCATTTATTAAGTATTATCTCTTTCCTTGTAAATGGCATTGAAGATGTGATGATATAAATACAGTTACATCTCTTGATGCGACTTCATCTACAATAATGGACATTATTTCTTTTTTAATTATTGGATCAAGACCAGATGTAGGCTCGTCAAGTATTAGAATATCTGGATTTATACTTATGTTTAAAAGAATAGAAGTTCTCATCTTCATGCCCTTGGAAAGTTCTCTCACTCTTCTATTCACAGGGATTTTAAATTTTTTATTGAGCTCATCAAATCTCTCCTGTGAAAAATCATTATAAGCTTTCTTATAAAATTTTATGAGTTCCTTTACTTTAAATGAGGAAAAATATTGATTTTCATCGGATACATATCCTATTTTTTGCTTTATTTTGGCATTATCAAAGGACTCCTCACCATCTATTAATATGCTTCCTTCATTAGCTCTGTAAATGCCTGTTAGGCATTTTATAAGTGTAGTTTTACCTGCGCCATTTTCACCAATTATTCCGAATATGCTGCCCTTATTTACATGCAAATTAACATTCTTTAAAATATACCTATCGTCTATCCTCTTGCTCACATTTTTTATCTCTATCAAGATGACACCCCCCATTTCATAAATTTCTAATAATTAAATTATCTTCTTCTAAGCTCTATTAACGACTTCTAGTTGTCGTTAAAACTCACTATAAATTTCATTCAATATATCAATTAACTTATCCTTATCAACTCCTATATAATGTGCTTCTATAATTATTTCCTTCATATGTCCTCTAATTTCGCTCATTTTTTCTTCATTTATGACAGGTTTAAAATTTTCTGATACAAAGGTTCCTTTCCCTCTTATAACTTCAATTGCCTTCATTCGCTCCAGCTCATTGTATGCTTTGCTTATTGTATTAGGATTGATTGTTATAGCCGCGGCAAGTTCGCGTACAGATGGCAGCTTATCTCCTGGCTTTAGTATTCCTTTTATTATATTTTCTTTTACTCTCTCAATAATCTGTTCATAAATAGGTTTACTGCTTCTACTATCGATATTAATCACAGGTTTCACCTTCTCTCAAATAATTAAATTTCTCCTATTTACATCGTGTGTACTTCGTGTACTTTGTGTACTTCGTGTACTTTGTGTACTATGTGTACTGCTTCATGTAATACACATACAATATAATCCTTTCTATTTATATTGTCAAGTATTAACTTATAATATTTTGTATATTTGTTCTAATATTATAAAAATGTTTTGTCGTAATATTCACCTCCAATAAAGAAACGCTCGACTCAGTTACAATGATTATTTGAATATTAATTATTCCTCGTATTTTTTCACAAATTTCATATACATTAAAAATCCCTAATCAAGATCTCAAAAAAACAAAGAAAACCACTGAATTCAAAGGCTTTAGTTGTTTCAAAATCATTGTTTATGTATGGAATCTTAATTTGAACTCTTCTATATAATAGGAAGATGCATTTATGTAACTTTTTCTTATTTTCTCTTGACAAAATAAATCCTAGCCTCTATAGTTAAACATGTATTAAACATGTTTAACTATAGAGGTGATTTGTTATGAAAAATGAAAATACAAAGGAAAAATTAATATTAGCAACAATTAAACTTTTATCAATAAACCAGGATCCCACACAAATTACTGCTCGTCAAATAGTAGCAGAGGCAAAAACAAATTTGGCCATGATAAACTATTGCTTTAAATCCAAAGAAGCTTTAATGAATATAGCCATAGGTAGGATTATTGCCAGTTCGGCTAATAGGTTTAAGGTTATACAGGATGAAGGTATAACTCTAAAAGAACAGTTAAAAAGAATGTTGTATGATCTCTGTGAAATAACCGTTTCCTATAGCCAATTCACAAAAATATCTATTCCATATATTTTGTTGCAAGATGAAATAACTCTACCTTTGGATATTTTACCCATTATAAAAGAATATTTTGATACTAAAAAAAGTGAGACCGAATGCAGAATTATTGCTTATCAGATGATTTCTTTTATGCAATTAATATTTCTACGCTCTGAAGACTTTATGAAATATAGTGGTATTAATATTTTTAATGCTGAAGAACGTAATAACTTGATAGATATGCAAATTAATTTATTTTTAGGAGATGAAAAATAATGAAAAATAAAAAGACATTAAGAATCTGCTCCATACTTTCCTTTTTTACTTCAATAAGTTCTCTTATTATTTTTTAATAGGTTTCTTTGCTTTTATTTTGTTACTAGGTATAAGAATAGGGAGGAAGAAAAGATGAAAGTACTAGCTATAGTTGGTAGTCCGAGAACAAATGGTAATACTTATAAGACAATTAAGAAAATTGAAAAAAGATTTGCAGAAAAGAATAATACAGTTGAATTTGAATATGTGCAATTGAGCAAGGCCAAAATTGAAACATGTAAAGGTTGTTATGTATGCCTTGAAAAGGGGGAAGAAAACTGTCCATTGAAGGATGACAGGGAGAACCTTGAGCTGAAAATGAAGCAAGCTGATGCAGTTATATTTGCATCGCCCGTTTACACATACAATGTATCATGGATAATGAAGAATTTTTTAGATCGCTTTGCTTTCCGCTGTCACCGACCTGATTTTTATGGAAAGAAAGCGATGGTAGTCATATCAGCAGGAGCCGTGGGATTGGGATTTGTAGAGTTTGTGTTATCTTTTATGATCGGTGCTATGGGATTCATAACCTGTGCAAAAGCCGGATTAACCTATGCGCCACTGCATGAACTAGATGAGAAAAAGACAATGAAGGAAACCATAAAATTAAATAAGCAAGCTGATTTATTCTACAGTAAAATAATTGATAAAGAAACAATAAAGCCTTCATTTATCAAACTTCTAACCTTCAAAATGCAGCAAAATGCTTTTTCAAAGGCGCCACAAAGCTCTGCTGACTTTAAGTTCTGGAAAGGTAAGGGATGGCTGGAAAATAAGGAATATTATTATTATAAAGTGCATGTGGAAAATGTAAAGAAACTAATTGCATCTCTTGTCTGCAAACTGATGGCATAATATAACTCTATCTTCAAAATCCATCTCCGTTTCATTGTTATACACTACTCAACTACCTTGCTTCTACGCTCCATTAAAACTACATCATGCCATTTTCCATTGTTCATTTTAGCAACTTTTTCTCTTATGCCAAGTTCTCTAAACCCACATTTTTCATGTAATATTATACTTGAAGTGTTTTCTCTTATTATTCCTGATTGCAAAGTCCAGAACCCATTCTCTTCTGATTTTTTAATTAAATTTTCTAAAAGAACTTTACCAATTCCTTGCCCCCTATAGTTTTCGCCAATATATATACTAACTTCTGCTACTCCTACATATACACATCTACTCGAGGTTGGGCTTAATGCTCCCCAGCCTAAAATATTGTTTTCTAAACGAGCTACTAACCTACATGACTTTACATGCCCATTGTCCCAATTTTCCCATGTAGGTACTTCAGTTTGAAATGTTGCTTTACCTGTATTAATCCCATCTAAGTATATTTGCGATACCTGATCCCAATCTAACCGTTTCATTTCATCAATTCTGTAATTCATACTCTTTTCCTCCGATTTGCTTATGTAAAAGAATTATATTTGGATTATAAAACTTGAAAATTTCTTAAGCACATCTCTATTTAATTTATATATTCTAAAATTATCTCTTTGTTCAGTTAATACCAGTTGACTTTCCACTAACTTTTTTACATGTTGGGATATTGTTGATTGTGAATAGTGAAATTTCTCTACAAGATCTTTATTACATATATCATTTGAAACAGAATCCTTATAAGAAATATACTGCAATATAGCAATTCTTATAGGATGAGAAAGGGCATCTGCAATATTCGCCATATTCTCTAAGTTTTCTGAGTCTATTTTAATTTCTTTTCTTATCCTCATTACATTAACCTCCATTTACAATATATTACCACATTTATTGTTCATCGTAAATAGGCGATTATATAATTATTCTACCAACCATAGCTTAAAATCTTTATTTCCCACCTTGAAAAACAAGTACTCGCTTATACCCTGGTGGTGGCGAACCGTATACCGTTGTAGCCACAATTTCTAGAGAAGATTTACTGAAAAACTATAGGTAATATCTAATCATTTTAAATTAAAGATAAAATCATAAAGAAGTTTGCTAACCATAAGAAAACTTCTTTTTCTTATGGTTAGCACTTCTATGATTACCAAATTTATAAATATTATTGCCAACAATACTTATTTCTTTAGATTGTTCATCAGAAAGCTTTATGTTTTCTGAACCATCAGTTTTCATTTTTTACATATTGTTTTTCTTTATGATTCCATATATAAAATGTTTCATCTTCTTCTAATATTGCCTTAAAAGGAATTTCTATAAATTTTATTATCCCTAAAATCACTTCTTTAAAATCCAAATCAATCTTCAATGTTTTTCTACAAAATGAATTCCATCTTAATAGCATTTCTTGTTACTACTCAGCCATTGCAAATTAATAATTTCCTTATATTGGCAAAAAGGGTTTTGGTTATACAACGTCGAATATAAACATCAGATAGATTAAAAATATG
>JBLHPD010000057.1:0-22820 GCA_047624165.1 Clostridium sp.
TTACCTAATAATAAGAATATACTTATGGCAGCGCTTCAAGCGGTAGAACTATCAGATAAAAATGTAATAGTTATTCCATCGAAAACTATCCCTCAAGGTATAACTGCTGTAACAATGTTTAATGCAGAAGTTAGTGTAGAAGAAAATGAGAAAACATTAAAAGAAGCAATTAGAAATGTTGCAACGGCGTCTGTGACATATGCAGTTAAAGACACTGAGGCTGATGGTAACATAATAAAAGAAGGAAATATTTTAGGCTTGGTTGAGCAACATATTAAAGAAGTTGGAACAGATATTTATAAAGTTTGCGAAGATGTTATAGCTAGTATGATCACAGAAGATAGTGAACTTATCACAATTTTCTATGGAGAAGATTGTATAACAAGCGAAGTGGAAGAGTTTATTTCTGTTTTAGAGCATAAATACCCGGACATAGACATTCAACATTATAATGGGAAACAACCAATATATTATTTTATTGCTTCAGTTGAGTAAAAGCCCTAGGGCTTTTTTTATTATTTTCATATGCCTTAAATCTTAGTAATGAATAGAACTAGAACTATTATTAAAATCTTATTTTTGGAGTGGTATTTGTGGATATTTATAGTGATATAAAATATATAAAGGGTGTTGGACCTAAAATGGCAGAAAATTTGAATAAGTGTGGAATTTTTAAAGTATTAGATCTGCTATTATATTTTCCACGAGATTATGAACATGTATCTGCCGAGAAAAGCATTGTAGAGTGCTTGATAAGTGAAAAAGTTATTGTAGAGTGTACTGTTTTAAATATTTTAAAAGACCTTAGACTTAAAAATAATAAGACTCTTTCTACCATAGTATTTTGTCAAGGGGATATTAAATTCAAAGGTAAGTGGTTTAATCAACCATATGCAAAAAATAGTTTTAAAATTTCAAATAGTTATTTTATCACAGGAAAAGTGGATAAATTTAAGGAAGAAATCACGATTATGAACCCTAAAATAGTAAAAAACACATCAATGGATACAAATAATATTGTGGCTGTATATCCACTTAAAAACAATGTTACAAATAATTTTTTCAATAAAATTATATCTGATATGTTGTGTAACATTCAAATAACAGAAAATTTGCCTAAATGGCTTGTGGAAAAATATGATTTTTATTCTTTAGATGAGGCAACTCGAATCATACACAGCCCTAAAAGTTTAACATCACTTAATGAAGCTAAGCGAAGGCTTAAATTTCAAGAATTATTTACATATTCACTGAAAATATTAATGCTCAAAGAGTTTATCAAATCTCATAATGAGGGTATTCAATTTAAAATAGCACCAGAACTTACAACTTTAAAGCAGAAACTTCCCTTTCAGCTTACCAAGTCACAAAGTAAAGTTGTACGGGAAATTTTAATAGACCAAAAGAAAGATATTGGTATGAATAGGCTTTTGCAAGGGGATGTTGGAAGTGGTAAAACTATAGTTGCTATAATCACTATGTTTAATGTGGTGAAAAATGGTTATCAAGCGGCAATGATGGCACCAACTGAAATCCTAGCAAAGCAACATTATGAAGAAATTCAAAATGTATTAAAAGATTTTCCACTTACAATACAACTATTAAGTGGAAGTACGTCGCCCAAAAACAAAGAATTAATTAAACAGGAGTTAAAAAGTGGAGCCATTGATATTATTATTGGAACACATGCACTTATTGAAGATAATGTAGAATTTAGAAATTTAGGCATGATTGTTACTGATGAGCAGCATCGCTTTGGAGTAGCCCAAAGAAATAGATTTTCTAATAAAGGGAAAAACATAGATATATTAGTTATGACAGCAACTCCAATTCCGAGAACACTATCTTTATATTTATATGGTGATTTAGACGTATCTATTATAGATGAATTGCCCCCAGGAAGACAGAACATTGATACAAGCTATGAAAGCATGTCGCAAAGTAGGCACGTGTATGAATTTGCTTTAAGTGAAGTTAATAAGGGAAGACAAGTTTATATAGTTTGTCCACTTGTAGAAGAAAATGAAGAAATGAAGTTAAGTTCCGTCCAGAAGCTTTATGAAAAATTAAAAGAAGAATACTTTAGTTCTATTGAAATTGGAATGGTATATGGTAAAATGAATAGTAAACATAAAAATGAAATCATGGATAAATTTAAAATCGGTGAAATTAAAGTGCTGATTTCAACTACAGTAATTGAAGTTGGAGTAAATGTTCCAAATGCTACAGTTATGATAATAGAAAACTCAGAACGATTTGGGCTTGCGCAGCTTCACCAGCTTAGAGGAAGGGTAGGAAGAGGAACCCATAAGTCCTATTGTATACTACTGGCGAATATAACAAACAATATAGTTAAAAGAAGATTAGACATACTAATAAAAAGTAATGACGGTTTTTTTATTGCAGAAGAAGATTTAAAAACCAGAGGCGCCGGAGAACTATTTGGATTTAAGCAGCATGGTGAATCAGGTTTATTAATAGCCGATGTAATTGAAGATATCAGTATTTTAAAACTTGCAAATGGTGAGGCGAGAAAATTAATACAAAGTATTAATATTGAAGATATGAAGGTTAAGAATGAAATAATTAAAAAAATCGAACAAAGTTCTAATTACATTTGTTTCAATTAGGGAAAAATATCTTTGTATAAGTTACATATATATGTTAAAATATTATCGAAACTGGCTTAGATGGAGGTATAAATATATGAGAATTATTGCAGGAAGTGCAAGAGGGAGAAAGTTGTTATCCCCTGTTGGGATGGGAACGAGGCCTACATTAGATAGAATAAAAGAAGCTATTTTTAATATAATCCAAAATAGAGTGCGTAATGCTATAGTAGTGGATATGTTTTCAGGTACCGGTAGCTTAGGCCTCGAGGCAACAAGCAGGGGAGCTGATAAATGCTATCTGATTGATATGGGCGATACTACATTTGAGATGCTACAGAAAAATGTGGAAAATTTAAATTTTAATGATAAATGTAAGTGTTTAAAAGGTGACACATATAAATACATGCAACAGTTTGCAGATGAAAAAGTTGTTTTTGATTTAATTTTTATAGATCCGCCATATGCTAAAGACATGATTCCACCTGCTATTGAGATTATTGCAAAGAATAGCCTTTTAAGTAAAGATGGATTGATTGTTTGTAAAATAGATTCTTCAGAAGAGATTTATGAAGGAAATTCTATTATTCATCTATCTGATTTAAGGAAATATGGTAACACTACTGTATTGTTTTACGAATACAAGGGAGCTAATAATTAAGAATTATTAGCTCCCTAAAAGGAATACATGGGGATAACAATGCATAATTGGTATCTACCCTAGAGGAACATATGGAGGAAAGTAACATGAAAAAAGCAATTTGCCCTGGAAGTTTTGACCCAATAACTAACGGACATTTAGATATTATTGAGAGGGCTTCAAGAGTTTTTGATGAATTAATTGTAGGAGTACTTGTTAACCCAGAGAAAAAATGTCTCTTCTCTGTAGATGAGAGAGTAGAACAGTTAAAAAACGTATTGAAAGATTTGCCTAATGTACAAGTAAAGAAGTTTAGCGGTTTACTTGTTCACTTAATGAATAAAGAGGATGTAGGAATCATTGTGAAAGGACTCAGAAGTGTTTCAGATTTTGAATATGAGTTTCAAATGGCATCAATGAATGATATGTTGGATCCAAGTAAGGAAACTGTGTTTATGATGGCAAAGACAGAATATTGCTATGTAAGTTCTTCTTCAGTTAAGCAAGTTGCGATGCTTGGAGGATCTATTAAAGGGTTAGTACCGGATGAGATTATTCTAGATGTTGTGAGAAAGATTAATTTTAAGGCGCAATCAAATATATAGGGGGGAAATATGGATGTTATAAAGCTTTTGGAATATCTTCAAGAAATTATTGAAAGTTCGTCTAAAATACCTGTTACAGGTAAGTCAGTTATAAATAAAAAAGAAATATTGGATATAATTGATCAAGTTATAAATCACTTGCCAGAAGAATTTAAGAAGGCTCAGTGGGTATGTGATGAAAAAGAACGAATTCTTGTTGATGCAAAAAAACAAGCTAAGATTTTTGAGGATGAGACAATTGACAAAATAAGAAGAAGGGTTGAAAAGCAAGATTTAGTTAAAGAAGCGCAAACTAGAGCAGAAGAAATTATAGCAGCGGCTCAGAGAGATGCTAAAATTATGAGGCTTGGAGCTAAAGACTATGCTGATGAAATATTATCTCAATTAGATAAAGAAATTGAATTAAAAGGTCAAAAAATGATTCATAAGATTAAAAGTGATGTTCAAGAATTTTTAACTGCTCTACAGGGAGATGTTACAGATACTACAACTTCAATAAGAGATAATGTAAAAGAATTAAGAAGTATGAAATAGTTTAATTATATTTACAAGCAGTAGGGGGATAAATAATATTATTAATATTAAGAGATATAAATTACTGCCGCTATATATACTCATATTATTAAAGGTAAAGATAGACGAGGTCTGTAGAAAAATAATATATAGAATTAGTGTTAAGATTGAAGAAATTATGGCTTGAATAAACTTACGAGTAATATATTTTTTTATTGAGATATCATATTTGTAGGTATAGCTATAAACTTGAGAAATGATAGACAAGCCACTGAAAGCAATTAAAAAACTTAAGACTGAAAGCTTTACATATAGATTTGAATTACCGGAAGCTATTAAATAGCAGCCATTAGTCATCTCTAACATTCCGAGTAATAAACCTTCTATAAAGTTCCCGGATGAGCCAATAATTAAAGAGAACTTTGTAAGGACAATGTTAAATATGACATTGTCTTTAATTATTCCTGTTATTACGGAGAACACTACGATAAAACCACCTATATTTAAGGAGTTTTTCATGGCATCCTCAATACTATTCTTTAAGATCATACCAATATTTGTATTGGGTGGTTTGTCTTTAGAGAAAGTAGTGCTTCTATATTTTATTTTATAAAAGGGATTCTTTGAGGGAATAATAAATCCCATGAATATGCAGGATAGAATGTTAGATAGTAATAATATATAACCAATTTTAGTACTTACCATCATAGAAGAGCCTACTGCACCTATAATAAATAGAGGGCTTGAATTAGAAGCGATATTTAGCAGTCTTTCACAGGTATTTAAATCAATTATATTTTTTTCGTATAAATCGCAAGTATACCTTGCGCCCAGAGGGTAGCCGCATAATAAACTAACCAAGAGTACAAAGGTACATTCTTTCGGTAGTTTTAAGGGTTTGCAAATTATGTTTCCTAGTAATTTAGAATAAATATGAATACCATCGTAGCTTATTATTATATTTATTACAACTAAAAATGGGAAAAGAGAAGGGAAAACTGCATTGAAGAATAGTTTTGCGCCAGATATAGTGTATTTGATACAAACATTTGGTGCTAATATTATTTGAAGAATAATAAGGGAGCAAATTACTGTTATTGAAAGATTTATATTTAAAGTCTTAAATAATTTAACCAATAAGAGCATTATAGAAATTAATAATATAATTAATAAAAACGTCAATCTTAAACCCCTTTTTAAAGTATTACTGTATTAAATATATATAAATTTTTATAAAATATGTATCGTTTACGTTAATTTAAAATAAAGGATACTATCATTAAAGATTGTATCCTTTATTTTTATTCTATAATAATAGGAGATATCAAATAATCGCTATTAGGACCTATACTGCTATTTATGATGCTGTAAGCCCTTGTAGCCTGAATATCTAGCTGCAAGGTTTCATTAGCCGATTTAGGAAGTTTAGTATAAAGTGGGATGCTACTGTTAGATTTTATAGATTTTAAAATTGACTTTCCTTTTGAGTTGAATCCTAAAACTCTAGCATAAGGACAAGGCATTGATCTTAATTTCGCACTATCAAAGATATCGAATCCTATAAAATATTGGCATAATATTCTACTAATTCGGGTGTAAGTGTACCGTTTACTTTTTATATCCATCAGTGTACTAGAGTAGCTTGAGTTATTCTGTAAAGATTTAATAATCTTATTATCAAGACCTTCAGACACATCGGGTAAATTTACTAAAGAGTTTTTTGATGTGGCAGATTTATGTTTAATGTACGGAAACATGGAATCTTCAAAGGTGAATTCGTAGTTTCTCGAGTATAAGTTTAGGATTTCAGCTAATACCGAACTCGGAACGTGACCTTCTAGTTTTGCTATTGGACCATTTTCCTTCACAAATTTTCTTATAGAGGTAGCACTGGAAAATTCATTTTGTAATAGAGTACTGTTATAAGGAGCGCCTTCTCTTTTTAAGGTGTAAGGAGTAATAGAACTATTTAACTTGATTAAACTTTTACAATATTCAATACCTAGTATATTATTAGGGGTATTTAAAAAATTATCTAATAATAACCTTGATATCTCGCTTTCAGAATTTATTAAATAATCATAAAGTGCATTAGATCTTGCTAAAGGGTATACAATACCTTTGGATAAATAAGTTTTTAATAGTGATTTAAATTCAATAGGTTCGTTTAGCAATATATTGGAAATACTATATATATCATTAATATCTCCATGTTCGCTACCAAAGCAAATATTATCTACTATTCCGAGGCTGTTTAGAAGACTCACAGCACCAAAGGAAAAAAATTCTGCCGAGGATACACTGTAAATAGCTGGTAGCTCTATTACTAAATCAACTCCGCTACTTAGCGCCATTTTAGTTTTCGTCCATTTATCTATACTAGATGGAATTCCACGTTGAGCGAAATTTCCGCTCATAACACAAATTAAGGCATCACAATTTGTGAGTTCTTTGGTTTTATTAATATGATATAAATGGCCGTTATGTAATGGGTTGTACTCAACAATTATACCTGAAATATTCATAAAATCACCTCGCGAAAGATTGTACTAACATAACTAGGTGAATTACCACCGTGTTAATTATAAACTAATAATTAATATACAAAAGAAAGTTACTAAAAACTATGCAATAATTTTCTTCAGGAATGTATTATAATTTATATTTATTTATATTATATAATATAAAATAAATAAATAAAAGGATATATATTTTAAGGCTAAAACAATAAAGAATGAAAATTGCGAATACATAAAATATAATATATGCAAAGGATTTTACTATTTTATGTTGAAATGTATAGCATAAAAGGAGTATATTATTAGTGTATGTTATAAATATGTATTAATATTGTATATTATTAATGCAAATAAGTTAACAAAAATCGGAAGGAGAAATAAGAATGGCATTTATAGAGGAAATATGTAAAAAAGCTAAGGCAGATAAAAAAAGAATAGTACTTGCAGAAGGTGAGGAAGAAAGAACTATAAAAGCGAGTGAAATTATTAAAAACAAATCATTAGCTGACTTAATATTAATAGGTGATGTAAGTGTAATTAAAACAAAAGCAGCTAAATTTGGTGTTAACCTTTGCGGTATAGAAATTGTAGATCCAAAAACTTCTGAAAAAACTGAAAATTATGCAAAGGAATTTTATGAGCTAAGAAAAAAGAAAGGAATGACTTTAGAAAAAGCTGCAGATATGATGCGAGATTGCTTATATTTTGCAACAATGATGGTTAAAATGAACGACGCTGATGGATTAGTGTCCGGAGCAATACATAATACAGGAGATTTACTTAGACCTGGAATGCAAATTATTAAAACAGCACCAGGAATTAAGGTTGTTTCAAGTTTCTTTATAATGGAATTGCCTGATAATGAATATGGAGAAGACGGATTGCTTTTATTTGCAGATTCTGCTGTTAATCCAAACCCTAATGCAGAAGAATTAGCTACTATAGCTATTAGTACTGCAGATAATGCGAAATTATTATGCGGTTTCGAACCTAAGGTTGCAATGTTATCTTTTTCAACTATGGGGAGTGCAAAGCATGAGTTAGTTGACAAAGTAATAAATGCTACTAAAATTGCAAAAGATGCTAGACCGGATTTACAAATTGATGGTGAGCTTCAATTAGATGCAGCTATTGTTGGTAGCGTAGCAAAATTAAAAGCACCAAATAGTACTGTAGCTGGAAATGCAAATGTTTTAGTGTTCCCAGATTTGCAATCTGGAAATATCGGGTATAAGTTAGTGCAAAGATTTGCAAAAGCAAAGGCTATTGGACCAGTATGCCAAGGATTTGCAAGACCTATAAATGATTTATCAAGAGGATGCAATGTGGAAGATATAGTTAATGTTGTTGCCGTAACTGCAGTTCAAGCTCAAATCCAAAAATAATTTTATATAATAAAAATTAGAAACACATAAGCTAAGGGAGGCAAATCCAATGAAAATTTTAGTTATAAACTGTGGAAGTTCATCGCTTAAGTATCAATTAATAAATATGGAAAATGAAAAATGCCTAGCACTCGGGTTAGTAGAAAGAATCGGAATAGAAGGGTCAAAATTGACTCAAAAGGTTAATGGAGAGAAATACGTTATTGAAGAGCCAATGAAAGACCATACAGATGCCATTAGATTAGTAATTGGAGCACTTGTAGATGCAACACATGGTGTTATTAAAGATTTATCAGAAATAGGTGCTGTTGGGCATAGAATAGTTCATGGTGGAGAAAAATATTCAAAATCAGTTATAATTAATGATGAAGTAATGAAGAGCTTAGAAGAATGTTCAAAACTTGCACCACTTCACAACCCAGCTAATATAATCGGAATCAATGCTTGCAAGGTACTTATGCCAAATGTACCAATGGTTGTTGTATTTGATACTGCCTTTCATCAAACAATGCCAGAAGTTGCATATATATATCCACTTCCATATGATCTTTATACTGATTATGGTGTTAGAAAATATGGATTCCACGGAACATCTCACAGATATGTTTCAGATAAAGCTGCAGAAATCATGGGAAGAGACATAAAGGAGCTAAAATTAATTACTTGTCACTTAGGAAATGGAGCAAGTGTTGCTGCAATCCAAAATGGTAAATCAGTAGAAACAAGTATGGGATTTACTCCACTTGAAGGAATAGCTATGGGAACTAGATGCGGAAGTGTAGACCCAGCTATAATAACATATATAATGAAAGAAATGGACTTAACGATTGATGAAGTGAATGATATAATGAATAAAAAATCTGGTGTACTCGGAATATCAGGAGTAAGCAGTGATTTTAGAGATTTAGAAGAAGCTGCATATAAAAATGGAAATCATAGAGCACAACTAGCAATTGATGTATTTTGCTATAAAGTTAAGAAATTTATAGGTTCTTATGTTGCAGTAATGGGTGGAGTAGATGCAATTGTATTTACTGCGGGCCTTGGTGAAAACTCACCGGAAACAAGAGCACAGATATGTAGTGGACTAGAATTTTTGGGAGCAGTTATAGATAAGTCAAAGAATAATGTTAGGGGAATAGAAGCAGAAATAAGCACTGACGATTCAAAAACTAAAATATTTGTTATCCCAACAAACGAAGAATTAGTAATTGCGAGAGATACATTAGAATTAATATAAAAATATTACTGCTAATTTTTATGATAAATAAATCTTGACTTTTTACTGTATTGTTTATATAATAGTCTGTGTTTGATGTATGTAAAAAACAATTTAGTTAGGAGGGACGCGAAGCTTTGCTCGAGCTGTATAATTTCTTTTATACAAGGTATAATGATTTTCTTTATATGAGAAAAAACTAAATATTATTTAGTTTTTCAGAGTGGATAGTATGGTAATAGATGTTTCAGAAATATTTAGTAATAAAAAAACAAGAAAAGAAATTCATTTAGAGTTTGAAAAAGATAAATTTTTCTATGAAAATGAATTTGTACAATTTTCTAAACCAGTTAAGTTACATCTGATTTTAAAACCTAATGGTAATGAAATGGATTTAACTGGGAGTATGGAGGCAGAACTATTACTTGCTTGTTCTAGGTGTCTTGAGACCTTTTCACATTCAATACATATTGAATTAAATGAAAGATTGTCGAAAACTCTAAAGAGTGAAGATGAGGATATTATTTTCATTAAAGATGATAGATTAGATTTAAGCGAAGTCGTGGAAAATAATATCATTTCTGTGTTACCTATAAAAAGACTTTGTGATAAAGAGTGTAAAGGATTATGCTATCAGTGTGGAATCAATCTTAATCATAGTGCATGTAAATGTGGAATTGACGATGTTGATCCAAGGTTGGCAAAATTAAAAGAGTTGTTTTTAACTGATTAAGGAGGTGTTACAATGGGAAATCCAGCTAGAAAATTTTCTAAAGGTAGAAGAGATAATCGAAGAGCGCAAACATTTAAACTTGGTTTACCAGGAATAGTTGAGTGTCCTCAGTGCCACGATATGAAACTTGCTCACAGAGTATGTAAAAACTGTGGTTATTACAAAAATAGAGAAGTTATTGCAATGGAAGCAAAATAAAAAGAAAGTCGAAAGACTTTCTTTTTATTTTTTAAATATAATTATATTTGTATTATAGTATTAATATTACTAGAAATATTTGCACACTATAGTATATAATATAAATATAGTTATATATCTTTGTTTATTTATAAGACACATTCAAAGTGAGGGTTTAAAATGGTAGTTGTTGTAGATGGAATGGGTGGAGATTTTTCTCCTAGTGCTGTGGTTGAAGGTTGCGTTGCTGCTATAAAAGAGTATGATATAGATATCTTAATAACTGGTCCTTGTGATTTAATTCAAGGTGAGTTAAAGAAGTATACATATGATTGTAATAAAATAAGAGTTATTGATGCTAGAGAAGTCATTAGTACAAGTGAACATCCAGTAATGGCTGTTAAACGCAAAAAAGACTCAAGCCTCGTAAAAGCATTGAATCTTGTGAAAAGTGGAGATGCAGATGCTATTATCTCGGCTGGAAGCAGTGGTGCTTTTTTAGCTGGATGTACTCTTATAGTAGGGAGAATAAAAGGAATAGATAGACCAGCTTTGGCACCAATAATGCCAGGCAAAAGAGGCCCTTTTATGATAATTGATTGTGGAGCAAATGCAGAATGTAAGCCTCGCTATTTAGTTCAATTTGGACTTATGGGGAAAACATATTTTGAAAACATTTTAAAAATAGACAATCCATCTGTTGGATTGGTTAATATAGGAACTGAAGAGGAAAAGGGTAACGAACTTTCAAAATCAGCTTATAAACTACTAAGGCAAGCAGATTTAAACTTTGTTGGTAACGTGGAAGCTAGAGAAATTCCAACTGGGGACGTTAATGTTTTGGTTTGTGATGGTTTTGTAGGAAATGTAATTTTAAAATTATATGAGGGTGCAGTTGCTAATATATTTGATATATTGAAAACGGAGATAATGAGTTCCTTTAGAACTAAACTTGGAGGAATGCTATTAAAACCAGTTTTTAAAAAGTTTAAAAAGAATTTTGACTACAAGGAATATGGAGGAGCTGCTTTTTTAGGCGTAAATGGTATTTGCATAAAAGCTCATGGAAGTTCAGATGCCAAAGCTTTTAAAAATGCAATTAAACAAGCTACAATATTTTATGATAATAATGTTGTAGATAAATTAAAATTAGAAATTGAAAAACTATCTGAGCAGGAAAAAAAATAAATGACTTATAATAGTAATAGTCTATTAATATGAAACAGTTTAAAAATATATAAACTTTAATAATTGTAATGTATCCTAAAAGAAGGTAAGGAGGTGAAGATATTATGTTTGAAAAAATTAGAGCTACTATAGCATCACAGTTAAGTATAGATGAAGAAGAAATAAAAATGGAATCATCGTTTATGAATAATTTAGGAGCTGATTCTCTTGATATTGTAGAATTAATAATGGCACTTGAAGAAGAGTACGATATAGAGATTCCTGATGAAGATGTTGAAAAAATTATGACTGTTGGCGATGTAGTAGAATATATTAAAGCCCACTCAGAAGAATAATATAAGGCACCGCATTACTGCGGGCCTTTAGTTTTTTCAAGTCTATTTTTGAATTTACTATAAAAAGAAAACCTCAAAAATAACTAGTAAATATGTTAGTTTATTTTATTTTGTATGATTAGGGAGCTGACTTGTTATTTTATTTCAAATGCCTTAGGTAAATTGAACAATAAACTTGAAGAAATTTTGAAAATTAATATTAAGACAATTATATACAATACAATTAGAAACAACGAAGAAAAAATATTTTAATGAACATCCTAAAAGGAGCAATGATTATGAAGTGCGATATAAAATTACAGGAACTTGAGAGAAAACTTAAATTGAATTTTAGTGATAAGGAGCTACTAAAAACTGCTATAACTCATAGTTCATATGCAAATCAGAAAAAAAAAGTTGAGTTTAATGAAAGACTAGAGTTCTTAGGTGATGCGGTATTACAACTTATAATATCCGAATACTTATACACTAATTTTACAGAAAAGTATGAAGGCTATTTAACAAAAATCAGGTCCCTAATTGTTTGTGAAAATTCACTATGCGATATTGCAAGCGGCTGGGAACTTGGAATGTACATGAATATGAGCAAAGGTGAAGAAATTACTGGCGGTAGAAATAGAGTTTCAATATTGGCTGATTGTGTTGAAGCGGTAATTGCTGCTATATATTTGGATAAAGGAATAGAATATTCTAAGTTATTTATACTTGCAAGCTTTAAAGAAACCATGGAAAAAGCAATTAGCAATGAGATAATTTTGGATTATAAAACTAAACTTCAGGAAATATTGCAGCGAAATGGAGAAGCAGATATTTGCTATGAACACGTAAAATTTGAGGGGCCACCGCATAGAAGAATGTTTTTTGTTGATTTATTAATAAATGGGAGGATAGAAGCCTCAGGTCAAGGGTACAGTAAAAAAGAAGCAGAGCAAAGCGCAGCCAAAGAATTTATGGCGAGTCAGGAGGGTGTGCATGAGTAATTTGCATTACATTATTCCTATTTTCGTTCCACATGAAGGTTGCCCACATGAGTGTGTATTTTGCAATCAAAATAGCATAACAGGTATAAAAGTAAAAGTTGATGCAGAGTATGTGGAAAAAACAGTAAATGAATATCTTCAAACAATAAATAGTGAAGATGCAATTATTGAAGTATCATTCTTTGGAGGAACTTTTACAGCTATAAAAATAGAAAAGCAGATAGAACTTTTAACTGTTGCGAAGAAGTTCAAAGATAATAATAAAATAAAATTCATTAGATTATCTACAAGACCAGATTATATCGATGATAATATATTGTGTAATCTTAAAAAATATTCTGTAGATATTATAGAGCTCGGAGTTCAGTCGATGGATGAAGAAGTGCTATTAAAATCTGGGAGAGGACATACTGCAAATGATGTAGAGAATGCTTCAAAACTTATAAAGCAGTATGGTTTTATCTTAGGGCATCAAGTCATGATAGGACTCCCAGGGGATAATATACGTAAAGATATCGAGACAGCTAAGAGGGTTATTACACTTAAACCAGATATTTGTAGAATATATCCTGCACTTGTAATTAAAGATACACCTATGGAAAGGATGTATATGAATCAAACATTCAAACCTTATTCCTTAGCGGAAGCGGTAAATATAAGTAAGATTATTTACATTATGATGGTTGCTAGCGAAATTAATGTAATTAGGATAGGATTACAGCCGACTGTTGAAATCTCTGAAGGCAATGATTTAGTTGCAGGACCATTTCACCCTGCATTTAGAGAACTCGTTGAAGGCGGGATATATAATGATTTATTATATACTGTTATTATGAATAATTTAAAAAATGACACTATTAATAAGGTTTTAGTAAAAATAAATCCAAAGGATATTTCGAAACTTTATGCTAATGGTAAAAGCTTTTTTAAAGACATAAAGAAACAAATAAGTACAATTTCAATAGATGTATCTCAAGATATTACCATTGAACGTGGAAGTATCGGTATATGTATGAATGAAAAATGTATTATTATGACTATATATGAATATGTGTCCACAAAGTATAAAGAAGGAATTTAATTTATTGTATAGAATAAAGGGTTATAGTGTTTGTAATAATATATTCAGTAGGGGGTAATATATAATGGATGTATTAAAAGTATCATCGAACTCACAACCTAAATCCGTAGCAGGAGCATTAGCTGCAGTTTTAAGGGATAATTCATTTGCACAGTTGCAAGCCATAGGGGCAGGGGCCGTTAATCAAGCTGTAAAAGCTATTGCTATTACTAGAGGGTTTGTTGCGCCAAATGGTATTGATTTGGTAGTAGTTCCCGCTTTTGTGGAAATATCCATAGATGGAGAAAAAAGAACAGCTATGAAATTCATAGTTGAGCAAAGATAAAAAACCGTGCATGCACGGTTTTCTTAATTTATATTGCACCCAACATGGGCGCAATATAATTGAGGCTAGCAATTGATATTTTAATGTAAATGCTATAAACTAGATAATAGAACAAAGTGTATATTATATCGAGGCACACAAATTTGTAGTAATATATACTTTTCTTTTTTATGTAAATAAAAGTATAAAAATTCGAAATATGAGGTGAAGTATGAAGAAAAGCAAAAGAGAAAAACAAACAAAAGTACTAATTTATATTATAACTATAATTTTTATATCAAGTTTTGTATTGCCAATGTTATTTAGGTAAAATAGGAGAGTGTTCCCATGTTCTTAAAATCTATTGAAATAAGAGGATTTAAATCCTTTGCAGATAAAACAGAATTAACCTTTAAGAAGGGTATTACGGCAGTAGTAGGACCTAATGGTAGTGGTAAAAGCAATATTTCTGATGCTGTTAGATGGGTCCTGGGAGAGCAAAGTGCACGTAACCTAAGAGGAGATAAAATGGAGGATGTTATATTCGCAGGCACACAGTTTAGGAAGCCAGTAGGTCTCGCACAGGTTTCCCTTACTTTAGATAATAGTGATTGCGAACTGGACATTGATTATTCTAATGTCACTATATCGAGAAGATTATATCGCTCTGGAGAAAGTGAATATTTAATAAACAACACATCTTGTAGATTAAAAGATGTACAACAGCTTTTTATGGATACGGGCATAGGAAAAGAAGGATACTCAATTATTGGGCAAGGTAAAATTGATGCTATTTTAAGTGGGAAAACTGAAGAAAGAAGAAAATTGTTTGAAGAGGCTGCAGGGATTGTTAAGTTTAAGACAAGAAAAGAAGAAGCAGAAAAGAAATTGGACAACACCCAGCAGAATTTGGTTCGGATAAAAGATATTTTAAGTACTTATGAAGAAAGATTAGAACCATTAAAGAATGAAAGTGAAAATGCAAAGAAATTTTTAAAACTTTTTGAAGAATTAAAAAGTAAAGAAGTTAACATAATTATTGATTTTATAAATAAAGTTGAAAAAAAAGCTAAGAGCTTAAATGAGGAATGTACTAAATTAAATAGAGAAGTTCTTCTGAGTACAGAACAGAAAAACCAGTTGAAGAAAGATGTAGAATACTGGAACAAAGAATTTGAAGAATTTGAAAATAAAAATAAAGAAGAAAAACAACTGTATTACAATAAAAAACTAATTTACCAAAATACCAATTCGGAAATAAATATTCTAAATGAAAGAATAGAAAATTTAGTAAAGGTAATTGATAAGACATCGAATGAAAGAGATATCATTCATAAAAAACTTACAAAATTTAAATCTAACCTTGATGAATTAGAGAATTCTTTAAATAGTATAAAAAATACTCAAATAGAAATAGAAGAAAAAATTAAATCAGAAGAAATAAGAATTAAAATTATTCAAGAAAATATAGCAATTGAAAGTACTGAAGATAAAATTCTTAAACAGCAAGAACAAAAAAATTATGAGAAAACTATTTCAATCACCAATGATTTATTGCTATTAAATAATAATATGGATAGCTCAAAAATAAGAATAGATTTTTTGAAAAATAGTGTTCAAGAATTTGGTGATTCAGTAAAAATTAATTTAACTACAAAAATAACTTTTGAAAGCCAAATGAAAGAATTTAAAGAAAAAATAGTTTATTGCGAAAGTAAACTTGCTGAGAATAAGAAAGAAATTATAAATTTTCAAAATATTTTAAGCACTGATGAGCAAACTATGAAGAACTGTAATTTAAAAATTAATAAGACTGAAGCTAATTTTAATGTGTTAATGACTTTAGAAAAAAAACATGAAGGATATAATAAATCAGTAAAATATTTAATTCAGCACATTAATGAAGGTAAAGTAAGTAAGATTAATCAATGTTTTGTACTTGGAGAGATTATTAAGGTTGAAAAGAATTTAGAAATAGCTATAGAAATTGCTTTGGGTGGTGCCATATCACACATAATAACTAAAGATGAAACAGTGGCTAAAATATTAATTAATTATTTGAAAACACATAATCTTGGTAGGGCTACATTTTTACCTTTGAATATTATTAAGGGGAAAAAGATTATCATTGATAATGAAACTAAAAGCAATCCTGGCTTTCTTGGAATTGCAAGCCAGCTAATAGGATTTAAGGATGAATTTAGTGAAGTTATATCATTTATTTTAGGCAAGACAATTATATGTAAAGATATGGATTCAGCTATACAAATATCAAAAAAAAATAATTTCAGATATAAAATTGTTACACTTTCTGGAGAAGTGGTAAACCCTGGTGGGTCATTAACTGGTGGGAGTATATATTCAAAGACATCTAGTATAATTGGGAGGAAAAGAGAAATACAAGAACTGGCTAAAGATTTAGATAGGTTAAAAAAGGAATTACCTATTTATTTAGAAAAAGTAAAACGAAGTAAATCTGAAATTTTAAGATTAGATGAAGAAAACACGAATTTAAAGGATGAGGTTTACTCAGAAAATATTGAAGTAACAAAGATAGAAGCTAAAATTAATGCAGTGCGAGATGAAATGATTAGACTTAAAAATAATATCATGACATTAGATACTGAAAAATTGTCAGAAGAGAATAAACTTAAAATTGGAAATGAAGAAATTGAAAAAAAGAATGCATCTGTTACTAAATTTACACGCGTAAAAGATGAAATACAGCAAAGTTACAATAAAATTGGATTGAAATTAAAAGATAAATTGCAAGAAATTGAGAATATAAAAGAATCAATTATTGATGCTAAGATAAAAAAAGCCCAAATTGATGAAATAATACAAAATAAGCGTTCTGAAATTCATAGGCTAGATGAAGAAATGTTAGTAGATAATGAAAAAATAAATATAGCTTCTAGTGAAATAGAGGAAGCAGTTAAAAATAAGAATATAAGTACTCATGCAATTCAAAATGCACAGGGAAAAGTAAATGAAATAATGGCTATATTAGAAAAAACGGAAAAAAACTTTGAAGATAATGAAATCCAAAGAATTAAAATTAAAGAGAAAATAAAAATAAGTGTTGAACAGCTAGATAATGTTTCGCTAATGCTAGGAAAAAGCGAGAAAGATTTATATAAATGTGAATTAGCTCTTGCAAAAGTTGGAATGGAAAAAGATAATCACTACCAAAAATTGAATGAAGACTTTGAACTAACATATGCAGAAGCACTGCAATTTGAAAATGAAATTGATGACATTGATAAGCTTAAAAAGGAAATATTAGCATTGAAAGGTGCTATATCAATGCTTGGAAAAGTTAATGTGGGCGCTATTGAAGAGTATAAAGAGGTTAAAGAAAAATTTACTTTTATGGATGGTCAAAAGGAAGACTTGGTGCTTGCAAAAAATGAGTTATTAACGGTAATATGTGGAATGATTGAAAAGATGAAAAAAATATTTGCAGAAAATTTTATTATATTAAGACATAACTTTAATGAAACATTCATGGAATTATTTAAAGGCGGAAGTGCAGATTTAATACTTACGCAGGGCGATGAACTTACAGCTAAAATTGATATTAATGTGCAACCTCCAGGGAAAAAACTTCAAAACTTAAGTTTAATGTCTGGTGGAGAAAAAGTTTTATCTGCAATTGCATTATTATTTGCTATTTTGAAGATGAAGCCAACGCCATTTTGCATTTTAGATGAAATTGAGGCAGCACTAGATGATGCAAACGTAGTTAGATATGCAGAATTCTTAAAGAGATTCTCGAATAATGTTCAGTTCATTGTAATAACTCACAGAAAAGGAACAATGGAGGCTGGAGATGTACTTTATGGCGTTACCATGGAGGAAAAGGGCGTGTCTAAAATAGTGTCTGTAGATTTTAATAAGTAAAATGAATATAACATATTGATATCTGCAGGGGAGGGTGCAAAACAACCGTTGATTTGTGCAACCCATGACAAACAAGGAGGACTAGAAATGTTTGGAGAATTTTTTGATAAATTAAAAGATGGACTAACCAAAACTAGAAATAGTATTACAGAAAAAGTTAGTGAAGTATTAAACTTGGCCATTACAATTGATGATGAGTTATATGAGGAACTAGAGGAAATATTAATAACATCAGATATAGGAGTAGAGACTTCTATACTTGTCATTGAGAAACTTAGAAAAAAGGTGAAGGAAGATAAAATAAAAGACCCTGCAGAAATTATACCCTGTTTAAAAGAAGTTTTAATTGATATATTGGGAAGCGACGAAAATTCAATAAAGCCTAAAGATCTACCAAAGGTGATTTTGATAATTGGGGTTAATGGAGCTGGAAAAACTACTTCTATTGGTAAAATCGCTGCAACACTAAAAGCTGAAAAATATAAAGTTCTAATTGCAGCAGCAGATACATTTAGAGCAGCAGCTATTGATCAGTTAGAAATTTGGAGCAATAGAGCAGGTGTGGATTTAATAAAACATCAAGAGGGATCTGATCCTGCTGCTGTAGTTTTTGATGCTGTTCAAGCAGCCAAAGCAAGAAAAGTTGATGTGCTAATTTGTGATACAGCAGGTAGACTTCATAATAAGAAAAATCTCATGGATGAATTAGCAAAAATAAATAGAGTGATTCTGCGTGAATATAGTGAAGCGCATATGGAAACTTTACTAGTTATTGATGCTACTACAGGGCAAAACGGTGTACAACAAGCTAAACAATTTATGGAAATTTGTCCTATAGATGGTATAATACTTACAAAGCTAGATGGCACTGCTAAAGGTGGTGTTGTAATATCAATAAAAAGACAACTTGATATACCTGTTAAATATATAGGTGTTGGTGAAGGCGTAGATGATTTACAAGAATTTAATGCAAGAGATTTCGTAGAAGCTTTATTCTAAAATGTAAATTCAGGGCATTAATTTATACAAAAATATTTGCCTGTTAAGTAAAACTACTTGACAGTGTAATTAAACTCTGATATTATATGATTTGTGAGTCGGTGATGAAATGGAAAAAAGATTTGAAATTTCCCTACTATTTGATTTTTATGGTGAACTGCTTACCGAAAAGCAGAGGGATATAATGGATTTATATTTTAATAATGATTTGTCTTTATCTGAGATAGCAGAGATAAATAATACTAGTAGGCAAGCTACTCATGATACTATTAAAAGATGTGAAAAGATGCTTTTAGTATATGAGGAAAAGTTAAAATTATCAAATAAAGACCATAAACTTAAAGAAAATTTAAAAACCATTATATCAGAATTAGACAACTTACAAATTAATGTAAAAGATGAAAAAATGAATCAGCTTATATATGAAATAAAAAACCAGATTATTGAGAATATTTAGGAGGTTTATTATGGCATTTGAAGGGTTATCTTCTAAGTTACAGGCTACCATAAAAAAATTAAAGGGTAAGGGTAAGCTTTCCGAAAAAGATATTAAAGATGCTATGAGAGAAGTAAAATTAGCATTGCTCGAAGCTGATGTTAATTATAAAGTAGTTAAGGATTTTGTGAAAAATGTTAGTGAAAAATGTTTAGGTAATGGTGTATTAGAAAGCTTAACACCAGGGCAACAGGTTATTAAAATTGTTAATGATGAGTTAACTGGTTTAATGGGCAATTCAGAAAGTAAATTAGAGTTTTCTACAAAGGGGCTAACAGTTATAATGCTCGTGGGTCTTCAAGGCGCTGGTAAAACCACAATGGGTGGAAAACTTGCTCTTTCACTGAAAAGGCAAAATAAAAAACCACTATTAGTGGCCTGTGATGTATATAGGCCAGCTGCAATTAAACAATTGCAGGTAGTAGGAAAACAAATTGAGGTTCCGGTATTTACTATGGGTGACAAGGTGAGTCCTGTAGATATAGCAAAAGCGTCCTTAGCATTTGCCAAAGAAAATAGTAATAATGTAGTTATAATAGATACAGCTGGAAGACTTCATATAGATGAAAATCTAATGGAGGAACTTCAAAATATAAAATTAAGTGTCGAGCCAAGTGAAATTATGCTTGTTGTAGATTCCATGACTGGTCAGGATGCAGTTAATGTAGCAGATAGTTTTAATTCAAAGCTAGATATAACTGGAGTGATTTTGACTAAGTTAGATGGAGATACAAGAGGTGGTGCTGCATTATCTATCAAAGCAATGACTGGCAAACCTATAAAATTTGTTGGCATTGGCGAAAAAATGAGTGATCTAGAAGTTTTCTACCCAGATAGAATGGCATCAAGAATCCTTGGTATGGGTGACGTACTTTCATTAATAGAAAAAGCACAGCAAGCTATAAATGAAGATGAAGCAAAAGAACTTGGTAGCAGGATGCTTTCTCAAGAATTTAATTTAGAGGATTATTTAGCAATGATGCAACAAATGAAAAAACTTGGACCACTAAATAAATTGGTTGAAATGATGCCAGGTGTTAACAAAAAAGAATTGCAGGGTATAGATTTATCTCAAAGTGAAAAAGAAATGGGAAGAGTTGAAGCTATCATAAAATCAATGACTGCATCAGAAAGAAAACATCCTAATTTGATTAGTAGCTCTTCTTCTAGAAAAAAGAGAATTGCTAATGGGTCAGGAACTTTAGTACAACAAGTAAATAAGGTGCTAAAAGATTTTGAGATGGCGAAAAAATTTATGAAGCAAGCAAAGGGATTCCAAAAACCTGGTAAAAAAGGTATGTTTGGT
Organism: Clostridium sp.; assembly: GCA_047624165.1. Classification (GTDB taxonomy): domain Bacteria; phylum Bacillota; class Clostridia; order Clostridiales; family Clostridiaceae; genus Clostridium_AD. Next base: position 20,993 of record JBLHPD010000057.1, read on the forward strand.
AAATTACCTTTTTAATAAAACTAATTTTAAAATTACAGAATTTACATTTAAGGAGGTGATATACATGGCAGTTAAAATAAGATTAAAAAGAATGGGTGCTAAACATGCTCCATTTTATAGAGTAGTAGTTGCAGATTCAAGATCTCCTAGAGATGGAAGATTTATTGAAGAAATAGGATACTACAACCCAACTACAGAACCAACTACTATTAAAATTGATGTTGAAAAAGCAGCTAGTTGGATAAAGAAAGGTGCACAACCTTCTGATACAGTTAAAAGATTACTTAGCAAAATAGCAGTCAACTAGAAAAGTTTGTAAGTAATGAATGGAGGAGTTTTCCATGAAACAGTTACTTGAAGTATTGGCAAGGTCTTTAGTTGATAAACCAGAGATGGTGGTAGTGAACGAAGTGGCACATGAGCATACTGTAGTTCTTGAATTATCTGTAGCACATGAGGATATGGGGAAAGTCATAGGAAAACAAGGGCGAATAGCTAAAGCTATTAGAACCGTTGTAAAGGCAGCTGCTGTTAAAGAAAATAAAAAAGTAGTTGTTGAAATAAAGTAAGAGTTAGGTTCTGCCTAACTCTTATTTTAATTAAATGTTGAAATTTATATGTTAGGTACAAATAAATAAATAAATTATAATTTTAAAGTTATAATTGTTCATATAAGTAAGTTTGGAAGGAGGAGTTTAAATGAAAGATTTTATGAGCGTAGGTCAGATTGGTAAAACACATGGGTTAAAGGGCGAAGTTAAAGTTTTTTCGTTAACAGACAGTCTTGAAAGATTTAAAAAATTAAAAAGTGTGTATATTGATGGTGAGATTAGAAAGGTTGAAGGATGTAAACTTCAATCAGATAAAGCAATACTTAAAATTGAAGGTATAGATAGTATAGAACAAGCAGAATTATATAGAAATAAGTACTTGATGGTTAGTCGTGAAGATGCTCTTGAATTGCCAGAGGGTAGCTATTATGTGGCTGATTTGATAGATTGCATCGTTTTCGATGATCTGGGAGAAGAGCTTGGGAAAGTATATGACGTTCTCAGTACGCCAGGTAATGATGTATATTGGGTTAAGGGAAATAAAGAAGTGCTTATTCCAGTACTTAAGGATATTGTTGTTAGTATAGATATTAATAAACGCGAAATAATAATTAAGCCAGTAAAAGAATGGCAAGAATGAAAATAGATATTTTAACTCTATTTCCTGAAATGTTTAATGTTTTTAATTATAGTATGATAGGAAGAGCCATAGAAAAAAATATACTGGATATAACACCTTACAATATTAGGGATTATGCAATAAACAAACATAAAAAAGTAGATGATACTCCTTACGGTGGTGGAGCGGGCATGGTTATGCTAGCTCAACCCTTAGTTGACTCTATTAAGGATGTCAAATTGCATAATGGAGGAAAAGTAATATTTTTGGGACCAAGGGGTAAGACTTTTACCCAAGATATTGCAAAAAAGCTCAGCACGGAAAAAGAAATAATATTTGTATGTGGACATTATGAGGGTATAGATGAGAGAACGTATGATTATATAGATATGGAGCTTTCATTAGGTGATTACGTCTTGACTGGTGGAGAAATGGCATGTATTCCTATAGTGGATAGTATTTGTAGGCTAATTCCAGGGGTACTATCTTGCAGTGAGAGTTTTACGGAAGAATCTTTTTATGATGGAGTACTCGAGTATCCCCATTATACAAGACCAGAATGTTTTGAAGGCATGAATGTTCCAGAGGTATTGACCTCGGGACATCATGAAAATGTACGAAAGTGGAGAAGATTGCAGTCGCTTTTAATAACTAAAGA
>JBLHPD010000058.1:0-22443 GCA_047624165.1 Clostridium sp.
CCAATTAAAGTCTCAATTCTATTTTCATCTCTTTCTTTATTATTGAACATATAAACTCTCCTCCAATTTTAATTAAAATATATTTTAAAATATTATTCTTATATAAATAAAAATGCTTTTTATAAAAGAATATCTAAAATTATATTTTAATGAATAAAATTACTTCAAAAGGTTAATATTATAAATGTAATCGGAGTTAAATCTCCATTAGCATAAAATAAATTATTTTATGCGACCCCCCCATCCCCCTTGGGACCGATAATACGGTCCCTTTTGTAATTAGGCACATTCTGTGATAAAGGCAGTATACGAGTCTGTTCTAGACTAGTCTATTTTGCACCATGCTGTGTCATCAGAACCTGTCGATAGGAAAACTAGAGACGGAATCTGTTTCCTTGCGTTGTTGCAAAATATAATAGCATATTTGACTTGTTATTTAGTTTAATATCTAAGATAAGAGAAATTACTTAATAGCTATAGAACTAATCATAAAGGTAGAAATATTATCGCCATTAGGCGTAAGTTTAAGAATTAATTCTATAGTATAATTTTTTGTTTCTTTTAAAATGTTGGCATTAGGTTCATTTATGTCATTGGTATTAGATCCTTTAAAATTTAGGGTCCATATAATTTCACTGGTATTACCGTTTTTGTCCCATTTATAATCTTTGAAAATGGCATCCTGAAAGTTGAAATATACTTTTCTGTTTGATAAATCGCTTAATAGTGAAATATCATTACCGTTTAAATCAGGGGTGAAAAGTTCTTTTGATATATTTAATTCCGCTAGTGGAAAACTGGCCATCAGATTTATAAAACCTAATATGGTGTTTTTACCCATAAAATTTTCAGCATAGTTATAGTCAAAAGATTTTAATTTATTTTGAATGAAAATATAACTGATAAAATTCATTTTACCATCTTTAATATTGCCAGATAGAACTTTAGGTGTTTTATTGTTTTTACTATCTATAAAACCTAAAATATTGTTTGTGCTACAAAATATATCTTCAAATTTTTCGCCATTCCAAAGGAATGCATGCAAAATAGATTTATTCTTTATCGATGATGTATCCACTAAAGAGGCTTGAGTAAATATTTCAGGTGAATTATCTCTAGATATATCCATTAAAGTAAGTCTCATTGGCCAATCTGCATAGTAATTTCCTACAGTGCTAATTTTTTTAGAAGGCTCTAGATAATAACTTTTATCTTCTGAATTTATTTGAATATAATATTTATCCGCATCTGTTTTTATGTAGAGAATATCTTTAGTTCCATCCCCTGTTAGATCAGCTTGTATCATTTTGGGTTCATTAACAATATTAAATGTGCTTACTAAATTTTTTCTGAAAAATAAGAAGAATGTAAGCATTATGGTAAGGATAATAATAATAACAGCAAAAGCATAATAGATAAATTTCCTTTTAAAAAATATAACCTGTAATTTCATATATTCCACCCCCCTTAAATTATATGTAACAAATATATATTTAATTAACTTATATTCAATAAACATTAAGAAAATTCATTTTTCTTAAGATAAAGAGGTGAACTTATGAAAAAATCAAATAAATTTTTAAAAAACCTATGTAGTATTGCTATAGTTTTAGTTGTGATTTTTAACCTTTCAGCCTGCAAATTTGGTGAAAAAGAAAAAAGTGAAAATCAGAAAAAATTAAACATATATTTAGACACAACTGATGAGTATTCTTCAAAAGTAATTAAGTTTTTAATTGATGAGTTTAAAAAAGATAACCCAGATGTGGAAATAAAACTAAATGCTGCACTTGGGGATAAAAGTGACATCATGGAAACTATTAATCTGGGCACAGAAATTGATATAATTTTTACTAACAGGAATACTCTTATTGAACTTAGTAAAAAGGGAGTTTTGAGTGATTTGAAAAGCACTTATGAGAAAGGGGCTATAAGTGATAGATTTTATGATATTATCGGTTCTTATGGTAGAGTAGGAGATAAATACTATGGCATAGGGGTAGTACCATATTCTATGGAACTACTATATAATAAAGCAATTCTAGAAAAACTAAAAATATCTAACCCTAATAATTTAGAACAATGGCTAAATGTATTAAAGCAAATTAATGGTAAGGGAATAAAAACTCCTGTGGTACTAACACAAGATTTAGATGCCAATGGATTTCTATTTTCATTAATAGCTAGCAAAACCATAAATATTCATGAGATTGAGGAAAACTATGATGGTGGTGAGGAAGCTTATAAAAAATTGAAAGACGTAGAGGGAATATTTAACGAATTTAATTCACTTACAAAAGACAGTGGAATCACTAAGAATTCTTTTGAACCTGGTAATGAACAAAGCATTCTTAGTTTTAATAATGGGGATTCTCCATTATTAGTATCTATTTCTTATTATAATTCTAAACTTAATGGAAGTAATATAGGTATAGTAGAAGATTATAAGAATAATTCAAGTTATGGTTCGAGTGTTCCTATTATAGTTAATTCACTACTAAGCGTCCCTGTAAATGCAAAAAATGGCGATAATGCTGATGCTTTTATTAAATTTATATATAGCGAAGATGTTCAGTCAAGAATTGTGCAAAAGGGAATTATAAGCGGAAATAAAATTGCAAATAACAAAATATCAGGTATTGGAAAAATAATGGTCGAGCATATGCACAAAGCTAATGATAATAGTATGCTACTACTAGATAACTTACCTGATAAAATTAAAAATAACGTACTTTTAGCTTTGAGAAGAATCTTAGATAGTGGTTATAGTTCAAATGAATGGGAGCGATTATTAAAAGAATCTTATAAATAATTTGATAAAGTTCATTAAAATAAAGTATATTCAAATAAAGCAAATTCAAATAAATAAAAAAAGAAGTATAAATTCATACTTCTTTTTTTATTTTCACGACCCTAATAAATCATTCTTTGCAATTTTCACATAAACCATAAAAATATAGTTTACTAGTTAAAACTTCGTAACTGGTATAAGGTTTTACATCTTCATTTACATTTGAAAAACATATGCCTTCTATGTCATCAACTTTACCACAACTTATACACTGTATATGAGGATGCGGAAACATATTACCATCATATCTAAAGTTACCTTCACCTACATTAAGTTCTATTATTAATTCAACTTCTACTAGAGTTTTTAATGCCTTATACACTGTAGCTAAACTCATAGTAGGATATGTTGGTTGTAGAGCTTTATAAATTACTTCTGCCGAAGGATGTTCTTTTGTAGATTGCAAATATTTGTAAACAGCAATACGTTGAGGTGTAAGTTTTAATTTTTTTTGTCTAAAAATTGTTGTAATGTTATCCATACTCACCATCCTATAATATAATAATATTTACTATAATATTTATTATATAATACGAATTATTATTTGTCAAAAAATAATGTAAGTACAAATGATAGTGTTAATAAAAATTATGCCTATTGGAAATTTAATTATTATTCTATTTTTATTCATTTATAGGATAAGTAACATATATTAGTAATATATAGAGAGGGGGAGTTAATATTTTGAAAAAAACCTATGTATTAGATACCAATGTTATTCTGTATTCACCCAGTGCTATATTATCTTTTGGAGATAATGATGTTATAATACCTGAAGTGGTACTCGAGGAATTAGATAGTTTTAAAAAAGATAAAAGTGATTTAGGAGCTAATGCTAGATATGCGGCTAGACTTATTGATAACCTTAGAAAACAGGGAAAACTAAATGAGGGTATAGAGCTATTGAGTGGGGGAAGGCTTAGAGTAGAAATGAATCACTATGATACGTTAATTCCGCCTTCTTGGAATAAAGAAAAAGCTGACAATAGAATAATACAGGTATGTAAAGGACTTAAAGAGCAAGGGGAAGATGTATGGTTAATAACAAAAGATATATTTCAGCGAATAAAGGCAGATGCCTTAGATATTAATGTAGAAGATTTTTATGAAAAATTTGTGCCGGAATATGACAATCAATATACAGGAAGAGCAGAGGTTTTTGTGTCTACAGAAAAACTTGAAGAGTTTTATAGCAAAAAAATTTTAGAAGTTGAGGCCTTACTTAATTATGATGAGAATTCAGAAGAATATACCACACCAAGTTTATACACAAATCAATTTTTACTTATTCATTCAATGGAAAACCCTAAACAAACTGCACTAGGTAGGTATGATGGTAAAAATATAGTGCCGCTTTACAGTAAAGACGGTAAACCCTCAGGAGTTGTACCGAGAAATGTAGGTCAGAAATTTATGTTAGAAGCTTTAAGTTTAGATGCAGTAAAAGCACCACTCGTAATTATTAAAGGCCCGGCAGGAACAGCTAAAACACTATTTTCATTAGCGGTGGGACTTCAAAAAATATTACAGGAGAGTACTGAGCACCACCAAGGTGGTGAGCACCACCAAGGTGGTGAGCATTACAGAAGAATTTTAATTTGCAGACCCAACGTTACAATGGACGAAGAAATAGGGTTTCTACCTGGTACGGAACAAGAAAAAATATCACCTTTTATGAGACCGATATTTGACAATTTAGAAATTCTTGTGGAATCTGATGAAAAAGAACGTTACAAGAACGAAAAGCAATTATTAGATAAGATAAAAGACTTGTTTGATAGGAGAATTATAACTACTGAAGCTGTTGCTTACCTTAGGGGAAGGTCGATAGTTAAAAATTGGGTAATCATAGATGAGGCACAAAATTTGTCGCCCAAACAAGTTAAAGCAATAATAACTAGAGTTGGCGAGGGGACTAAGTTAATTCTTATAGGTGACCCAGAGCAAATAGATCATCCTTTTCTCGATTCAAGGTCAAATGGTTTGTGCTATGCTTCTGAAAAAATGAAAGGTAGTGATTTGTGTTATCAGGTAACTTTAAAATATGATGAATGTGAGAGATCACCACTTGCATACGAAGGCTCTAAAAAATTATAAATAAACTGTTTTTTCAAAAGAGAGTATAAAAATTTATACTCTCTTTTGTATAAAATTATCATATTAGTAGTTATATTCACAAAAATTACATTAAAATTTTGTATTAAAATATTCAGTTTTACTGTACAATGTGATAGTACCTAATAAAGAAAAGGATGGTAAACATGAGAAAAATGAAGAATCGTGTAAAGACCAAAAGAAATACAGGAAAACTTGTTTTGCTATTTTTAATATTTGAACTTGTTTTCACAGCAATTACGGGCCCATTTATGGTCTATTATGGTCCTTTTAAAAATGTAAAGACTACGGTAGTAGGTGCAGCAATGACTACGTATACACTACAGTGGCTAGCAACATCATTTTTATCCGATGAGAAAATAAAAGAAATTATGAGTGAACAAACAGTAGATGTTATAGCTCAAGATAATTTAAAGGGTGAAAATGCTGGTGTAGTGGTAGAAAATAAAGATGATAATAGTATTGAAAGATATGATGTCTCAGTAGCAAATAAATTTACAGGGTATTTACTAGTAATTAATGATCCAACAAGGATAAGGGTAGGGTTTAGTACTAAGCTCGGAATAGAAGGTGAGCGGACTAGTGAAATTGCAAAAAACAATAATGCAATTGCGGCTGTTAATGGTGGCGCATTTACAGATTTAGCTGGGGAAACAGAATGGGCAGGAACGGGCGCAAACCCATCAGGAATTATAATGGCCAATGGGAAAATTGAATATAATGATATAACAAATGAAAATGAAAAAAGAGAAGTTATAGCATTGACTAGCTCCGGGAATCTACTAGTTGGTAAACATAGTTTTAAAGAAATGAAAGAAGTTGGAGTAACTGATGCTGTATCTTTTGGCCCGGCACTTATAGTTAATGGGCAGAAAACTATATCTCGTGGTGATGGTGGATGGGGAATCGCAGGTAGAACTGCCATTGCACAAAGGCAAGATGGAGCAATAATGTTATTAGTTATTGATGGTAGACAGTTAGGTAGTTTAGGGGCTAGCTTAAAAGATGTACAAGATGTATTATACGAAAATGGAGCTGTTAATGCTTCTAACTTAGATGGGGGTTCTTCTTCTACAATGTTTTATAATGATGAAGTTATAAATAGTCCTTCCGATAGCTTAGGAGAGAGATCTGTACCTTCGATTATATATGTAGAGAGTAGAAAATAGATTAAAATCTCGGCATAGAATATTTTAAATTAAAGGAGAAAGCATTATGAAATGGATGAAAAGAATAAGTATATGGATAGTATTTTCGTTATCCATGCAATGTTTAGGGCTCTTTTATATAAATCATTACTTTCTAGCTACTGATTCAAAATTGGTTACGAAAAAGGTTGTTGAAGATAAAAGCGAGATAATAAAAAACATTGATATTACCATACCAGGAAATGCAGAAAATGTATTAGTGTCATATGATGCTAAATATTTAACCTATTTTGAAAATGAAAATTTAAAAATTTTTAATTGTGAGGATGGAAAGATTAAAAATATAGAGGCGGAAGATGGATGTAAAATTTCTTTTTCTGAATGGCTTCCAGATAGAAATAGAATGCTACTAGTAGAGAAAAAAGCCGACGATGAATCCAGTAATTTAGTGCTATATTCTTACGATGTATCAAAAGGTGTGAAAGTAAAAATTAAAGATTTAGCATGGTCTGATGCAAAATATGAAGTAGAAGATATTCAAACAGCGCCATTAACAGGAGTTACCTACGTAAAGGCTTCAAGTAGTGGAGGGATAAGCAGTATTTATAGAATTGACAGAATGAAAGATATGACCAAAACTAACACAATACCTCAGTTTGTAAGTAATATCGCATTAGTGCCTCATGAAGATAAATTAGTGTATGAGGGATTAGTTTATAATTCAATATATATTACGAGTCAGAATGAGTCTATAAGTATTGAAGGGGTAGACAAGCTTACATTGATTGGTGCTGATGGTGATGATAATGTGTATCTTGGAGAATTAAAAGATAATTTGGTAAGCAAGATTTACTATGGTAAAATATCAGAAAACACTAGTGAATGGAAATCAGTTTCATTAGAAATACCTTGTGAAAAGAATGATTTATTCATTTCGGACTTTGGTAAATTATATCAAAGTGATACACTGAGAGGTGTAGTAAAAGAAATTAATTCTGGAACTGAAACGAGCTATCAAGGGGAATTATTGCAATTATATACTAAAGGAATAGTAGTCTTAGTAGATAATAAAATTTCTTTTGTTCCTTTTAAGTAGTAAACGTAAGCGCAATAAATAAATAGTTAGCAATTTTAAACTGTGCCTTTTGGCATGGTTTTTTTGCGCTAAATATTTTTATTCACAAAAAATTCATGGGAATTTTCTTTTAAAATACAAAATTTTACTGTAAAATATGCTAGTACTTAATAAAGAAAAGGATGTGAAACATGAGAAAAATGAAGAAGTGTGGAAAGACCAAAAGAAATACAGGGAAAATTGTTTTGCTATTTTTAATATTTGAACTTGTTTTCACAGCAAGTACTGGCCCATTTATGGTCTATTATGGTCCTTTTAAAAAGGTAAAGACTACAGTAGTAGGTGCAGCAATGACTACGCTTACACTTCAATGGCTAGCAACATCATTTATGTCCGATGAGAAAATAAAAGAAATTATGAGTGAACAAACAGTAGATGTTATAGCTCAAAATAATTTAAAGGGTGAAAATCCTGGTGTAGTGGTAGAAAATAAAGATGATAATAGTATTGAAAGATATGATGTCTCAGTAGCGAATAAATTTGCAGGGTATTTACTAGTAGTTAATGATCCAACGAGGCTAAGAGTAGGTTTTAGCACTAAGCTCGGTATAGAAGGTGAGCGGACTAGTGAAATTGCAAAAAACAATAATGCAATTGCGGGTATTAATGGTGGCGCGTTTACGGATGATACTACAAAATGGGCAGGAACGGGTGCAAACCCATCAGGGATTATAATGGCCAATGGGAAAGTTGAACATAATGATATAACAAATGATAATGAAAAAACAGAAGTTATAGCATTAACTAAGTCTGGAAATTTACTAGTTGGCAAACATAGTTTTAACGAAATGAAAGAAAAAGGAGTAACTGATGCAGTATCTTTTGGGCCGGCACTTATAGTTAATGGACGGAAAACTATATCTAGTGGTGATGGTGGATGGGGAATTGCAGGTAGAACTGCCATTGCACAAAGGCAAGATGGAGCGATAATGTTATTGGTTATTGACGGTAGACAATTAGGCAGTATAGGGGCTAGTTTAAAAGATGTACAAGACGTATTATACGAAAATGGAGCTGTTAATGCTTCTAACTTAGATGGGGGTTCTTCTTCTACAATGTTTTATAATGATGAAGTTATAAATAGTCCTTCCGATAGCTTAGGGGAGAGATCTGTACCTTCAATTATATATGTAGAGAGTAGGAAATAGATTAAAATCTAAGCATAGAATATTTTAAATTAAAGGAGAAAATATTATGAAATGGATGAAAAGAATAAGTATATGGATAGTATTTTCGTTATCCATGCAATGTTTAGGTCTCTTTTATATAGATCATTACTTTCTAGCTACTGATTCAAAATCGGTTACGAAATTAATTGTTGAAGATAAAAGTGAGGTAATAAAAAACATTGATATTACAGTGCCAGCAAATGCAGAAAATATATTAGCGTCATATGATGCTAAATATTTAACCTATTATGAAAATGAAAAATTAAAAATTATTAATTGTGAGGATGGAAAAAATAAAAATATAGAGGCAGAAGAAGGATGTAAAATTTCTTTTTCTGAATGGCTTCCAGATAGAAATAGAATGCTTCTAGTAGAGAAAAAAGCCGACGATGAATCCAGTAATTTAGTGTTATATTCTTATGATGTATCAAAAGGCATGAAAGTAAAAATTAAAGACTTAGACTGGGCGGGTGTACAAGCTGAAGTAGAGGATATTCAAACAGCGCCATTAACAGGAATTATTTACGTAAAGGTTTCGAGTAATGGAGGAGTAAGTAGTATTTATAGAATTGTAAGAATGAAAGATATGACAAAAATTAATACAATACCTAAGTTTGTAAGTAATATTGCATTATTGCTTCATGATGATAAACTAGTGTATGAGGGATTGGTTTATAATTCAATATATATTACGAATCAGAGTGAATCTGTAAATATTGAAGGGGTAGACAAGCTTACATTGATTGGTGCTGATGGTGATGATAATGTGTATCTTGGAGAATTAAAAGATGATTTGATAAGCAAGATTTACTATGGTAAAACAATAGAAAACACTAGTGAATGGAAATCAGTTGCATTAGAAATACCATGTGAAAAAAGTGATTTATCCGTTTCGGAGGAGGGTAAAGTATATCAAAGTGATACACTAAGAGGTGTAGTAAAAGAAATTAATTCTGGAACTGAAACTAGCTATCAAGGGAAATTATTGCAATTATATACTAAAGGAATAGTAGTCTTAGTAGATAATAAAATTTCTTTTCTTCCCTTTAAGTAGTTAATAGCAATAAACAGTTAATAATTTTAAATCATGCCTTTGGCATGGTTTTTTTAGAGTAGATTAGATTATATAGGAGGGGTGTATAAGGGGGGGGGGACAGGTAACAACTAAAAATATAAGTGGGGGACAGGTAACAACTAAAAATGTAAAAGTGGGGGACAGGTAACAACTAATTAACATTTATTAAATTTGCAACTTCGTTATAAACGTTTACAAAATGTTTTTTTAGCATTATACTATTTATACTGAGTTATACTTAAATTTACATATAATAAAAAATATACTTTTATATGAAAATTGTAGTATGGACCTAGTATTAATGAATGGGGGGCTTTATTTGTTTAACAAATTTAAAGGTAAAAAATTTACAGCATGGTTATTAACATTAATGATGGTTCTAACTTTTATTGGGCCAGTTAATGTTTTAGCAGCGCAGAGCAGTGAAATTAGCATACAAATACTAGCGACTAGTGATATGCACGGTAGATTTTTACCATATGACTATGCGGTTAACGCACCAGACACATCAGGAAGTATGGCTCAGCTACAGACAATTATTAAAGAGTTAAGAAAAGCAAATCCGAATACTATTTTGGTGGATAATGGTGACGCGATTCAAGATAATTCATCATCATTATTTAATAATAATGCAATTCATCCAATGGTACTTGCAATGAATGAAATGGGATATGACACTTGGTCCCTTGGAAACCATGAATTTAACTATGGAATACCAGTATTACAAAGTATTTCATCAAAATTCACCGGAACAGTTCTTTGTGGAAATGTTTTTGATAAAGACGGCAAATCCTTAGGTGAGCCTTATAAGATCATAGAAAAAGATGGAGTTAAAATTGCTATTATTGGTATGGTAACTCCACATATAACAAAATGGGATGGGCCTAATTTAATAGGTTATACAGTAACAAATCCAGTTGAAGAAACTAGAAAAGTTATTGATAAAATTAAAGAAAAAGTCGATGTTATGATAGTAACACTTCATGCAGGTGAAAATGCAGAGTATGGTAATGGCGATAGCGCTAGAGAGCTAGCTATTGCATGCCCTGAATTAACGGCTATTGTAGCTGGACATGCTCATGCAACTATAACTGAGGTTAAAGAAGGAAATGTTATTATTACCGAACCTAATAAAGGAGCATCACAACTTGCAAAAATTGATATTAATCTTACTAAAAATGCTGAGGGTAAGTATTCTATCCTAGATGCTAAATCAGATATAGTATATGCAGCACCTAAAGGTGAAAAAGCAGTAGTAGCAGATGCAGGGCTTTCAGCTAAATTACAGCCTTATAGTAATATAGCAATTAAAGACGCTAATGTTGTTATTGGAGAACTTAAAGGTGGAGATTTAGTTCCAGCAGATGCAACTCGCGGTATACCAGCTGCACAAGTTCAAGATACAGCAATGATAGACCTAATTAACAAAGTTCAAATATTTTATGGTAATGCTGATGTAGCTTCAGCAGCTGCATTTAAAAATGATGCAAATATTAAAGAAGGAAAAATAATTAAAGCAGGTACTGCTGACATATATAAATACGATAATACTTTAACGACTCTTAAGGTAACTGGAGAGCAATTAAAGAAATATATGGAGTGGTCAGCTAGCTATTACAATACGTTTAAACCAGGAGATTTAACAGTTTCCTTTAATGAAAAAATAAGAGGATATAACTATGATATGTTCTCAGGAGTAAAATATGATGTAGATATATCTAAAGAATCAGGTAAAAGAATTGTTAATTTAACAAGAACAGATGGATCAGAAATTAAAGATACAGATACTATTAAGTTAGCAGTTAACAACTATAGAGCTAGTACAACATTACTTAACGAAGATTCAGGATTATTTAAGGGCGAAAATGTAGAAACAATATACGACTCTTATAAAGTAATGGGTGATGACGGAAGAGTAAGAGATTTAATAAGAAAATATATTGTTGAAGAAAAAAACGGTGTTATAACTCCAGAATTGGACAATAACTGGGAAATAATCGGAAATGGTATGGATGCTACGAAAGCTGCATTTGCAGCTAAATTAATAAACAGTGGCAAATTAAACGTACCAACATCAGAAGATGGAAGAACTCCAAATGTTAAATCAGTTACTTATGACGATGCATTAGCAGCTAATGGAGTTAATATTCTTACATTTAATGATTTTCATGGGGCAGTAGAAGAATCAGGAAAGAACTCTGGTATAGCTAAATTTGCTGGAGAGATAAATAAAGTTAAAACTACTAATCCTAATACTATAGTAGTATCAGCAGGAGACAACTTCCAAGGAAGTGCAATCTCTAACTTAACTTATGGTGAACCAGTAAATGAAATGATGAAATCCGTTGGAGTAGTTGCTTCAGCTGTAGGAAATCACGAGTTTGATTGGGGTACTGATAAAATAGCTAAGTGGGCAGAAGAAGGCGGATATAAATTCCTAGCTTCAAATATCTACGATAAAAATACTGGCAAACCAGTAACTTGGGCTGAGCCATATATGATAGTTGAAAAGGGTGGAGTTAAAATAGGACTTGTTGGAATTGCAACACCAGAAACAGCATACAAGACTAGCCCAGTAAATGTTAAAGATTTAGAATTTAAAGATCCAATAGCTTCAGCAAAAGAATGGGCTAAAGTTGCAAAAGAAAATGGAGCAGATGTAGTTATTGCGTTAACTCATCTAGGCGCTTTCCAAGATAAAGATGGTAAAATTACAGGAGAAGCAACGCAGCTTTGCGGTGTTTTAAATATAGACGCAGTTATTTCAGCTCACACTCATAAAACAGTAAGTGGAAGTGTTAATGGAATTCCTGTAGTTCAGGCATATTATTCAGGAAGAACACTCGGGAAGTTAACAATCAAAATTGATGAAAGTGGTAAATTAGCAGGCATAGTACCTTCAGTAGATAACTTATATAACAGACCAACTACATTAGTAGAAGATTCTGCTGTAAAAGCAATTGCTGATAAGTACACTAAAGAATTACAGCCTATACTTAGTGAAGTGTTAGGTACAACAGATAAAGAATTACCTCATGACAAAACTGTTCCTGGAACATCACTCCTCGGACAATGGACAACTGATGTTATGAGAAAAGTGGCAGGTACACAAATTGGTATAACCAATGGTGGTGGACTAAGAGTTCCATTAGCAGCTGGAAATATTACAATGGGTAACATGTACGAAGTTATGCCATTTGACAATACCTTAGTTACAATGGAACTTAAAGGTTCTGACTTAAAGAAAGTAATTGAAAATGGAATAGGTAATGAAGAGATTGGATGGGTTCAAATAGGCGGAGTAAAAGTTTACTATGATGAAAAAGCTGACTTTGGTAAACGAATTTCGAATATGGTATTAGAAAATGGAACTCCAGTTGAAATGGACAAAACTTATACAGTAGTAACTAATGACTTTATGTTCACAGGTGGAGATAAATTTGACTTTGCAGGTGCAATAAATGCAGTAGATACCATGATTCCAATAAGGGATGCATTAGTATCTGAATTAAAAGCAGTTAAAGCTATATCTGTTAAAGACAAGAATAATCTTGTTTCCGGTGTTGCACCAGTGGTTATAGCACCAGTGGTAACACCACCGGTAGTTGCACCACCCGTGGTGGTGACGCCTGAAGCATTACCTATTAAAGAAAAATATGTTGTGATTACAGCTAAAAGTGGATTGAATTTCAGAGAAGCAGGTTCAGTGTCTTCAAAGAAACTTGGAGCATTTAAATATGGCACAGTGGTTCAAGTCACTTCTGAAACCGCTCAGTGGTATAAAATTAATTATAATGGAAAAGTAGGTTATATTTACAAATCTTACACGAAAATGAGCGTTGTTTATATTATGTCTGCAGCTTAAAAAATAAAATACCGTGTAGATAGTATAGTGATATACTGTCTACGCGGTATTTTAATACTATCTTGAGAACTCCATATATTTAAAATTATCTTCCTAGGATTTGAGTAAAAAATATATTTAGGTGTTAGTACTGTTGTTTTAATAATATTTAATTCAAAATAACAATAAACTTTGTTATAATAGATATATTAGACATCTGAAAAAAATAAAGCCGAAGATGATTAAACAAGGGATGTAACAATTAGCAGTATGAAACATACGCAGTATGATACATACCCTGTAGGAATATAAGGAGGGATAAATTTGGATACACAACAAATACTAAATAAGATTTTGATGATACCAGCTATTTTAATAGCATTTACTTTTCATGAGTATGCACATGCTATTGTAGCAGATAGGTTAGGCGACAAAACTCCAAGATTTCAAGGAAGACTTACGTTGAATCCAATTTCTCATATAGATCCAATGGGATTTATTATGATTTTAATAATGAACTTTGGATGGGCAAAGCCCGTTCAGACAAATCCAAGTGCATACAAACATTATTATAAGGATGATTTGAAAGTATCAATAGCGGGACCAATTGCTAATTTGATTCTAGGGTTTTTATTTGCAATTTTATATGTATTATTTTTTAAATTTGCGCAAAATCAAAGTAGTGCCCTAAACGATATTATTATAAGTATTCTAAAAATTACAGGATACTTAAACTGTATATTGTTTTTTCTTAATTTAGTTCCAATACCAGGTTTTGATGGATTTCACATAGTTAGAGATTTGTTTCCAAAGTTTTTTTATAATTTATCAGATTCAATTACTAGGTATCAATTCATGATATTTATTCTACTATTATTGCCTATATTACCTAATGGACAATCAGTATTTTTTTATCTTGTGCAATTACCAGGATTATGGTTGTTTAATACTTTTGTAAACATTGCAGTGATAATTTAGAGGAAAATGGAAAGAGTGATTAAAGTGAGGGACGGTTAACAACTAGTCGATCTTTAATTTAAAATTAAAGTGAGGGACAGATGTTAACTGTGATATAATTATAAAGTGAATCTAAGAAAAATTATGTAGTAGTTTTTTAATATTATAAATATAAGGGGAGAAACATATGCGCCTAAGAAAAAAATATTGGGCTAGACCAGAGCTAGAGTCTAGTAATATTGTAATAACAGACCAATATGCTCATAAAGGAAAATGGAATGAAATATTTGAAAATAATAATGAAATACATCTAGAACTAGGCTGTGGTAAAGGCGGATTTATAGCAGAGAAGTCTAAGGAAAACCACAACATTAATTTTGTAGGCATAGATTCAAAAGATGAAGTGTTAGTGTTTGCTCTTAGAAAAGTAATAGATGTAAGAGAAGTTGAAGATGGAAAAGGTTTGAATGTAAGACTTATGCCTTTAAATATCACGCTTATTGATGATGTGTTTGCAAAAGACGAGATAAGTAAAATCTATATAAATTTTTGTAATCCTTGGCCAAAGGATAGGCATAACAAAAGAAGATTAACTCACACTAGGTTCTTAAATAACTACAAGAAATTCTTAAAGCTTGGATCTGAGGTTTGGTTCAAAACTGATGATAAAGAATTATTTGAACACTCAGTAGAGTATTTCAAAGAATGCGGTTTTGAAATATTATTTTCAACATATGATCTACATAAGAGTGATCTTAAAGACAATGTAGTTACAGAATACGAGGCTAAATTCGCAGAAATCGGCAAAAAAGCTATGTTTTTAAAAGCTAAACTAAACGTAGACAGCAAATAAATCAATAAAAGGGAGCAAATGTATTTTATACATCTGCTCCCTTTTATTAATCATATTCAAAGAAATAACCAATCGGTGTGCTAGTTTATGGTGCATCTTGAATGGTTATTTTCTTTGCCTTATATTAATTAATTTTAAATTTATTTATTTCATTCTCTAAGTGCTCAGCTAATATTTGAAGCTGACTTGAATGTTTTGTAAACTCTTCCATAGTAGCTGTTATTTCTTCTGTTGAAGCTGTAACTTCTTGTGAAGAGGAGGCTGTTTGTTCTGATATAGCTGAAATATTCTCGATTTCTGATACTGTAGATTGTTTTTTCTCATTTATATCAACAATAGAAATCTTTACTTCATCAACTTTAGTAATCATTATTTCAATTGATTTCAAAATTTCACTGAAAATCTCCTTAGTTTGACTTACCGCTAAGTCTTGTTCATTTACTATAGTTTCAGTGGAGTTAATAGCTTTTACTGCGATATTTGATTTCTCCTGTATACCTGATATAATTACCTTTATCTCTTCTGTTGAAGTTTTCGACTGGTCAGCAAGTTTTCTTATTTCTTCTGCAACTACAGCAAATCCTTTACCTGCTTCACCTGCACGTGCAGATTCAATACTCGCATTTAATGATAAAAGATTAGTTTGTTCTGTTATATTGGCTATTGTTTCAGAGATAGCATTTATTTGCTTAGTACTTTCATTCATATCTTGAACTATATCGTTAACTTCTGTAGTAGCTGTTTTTGTTTTATTAGATTTCTCAATTAAGGTATTTATCATGGATAGTCCTTTTGAGCCTAAATCTTTAGTATCACTTGAGATTTTATCCATTTCATTAGAATTAACGCTAATTTTATCTAATCTATTTGATAAGTCCTCCATCTGAGAAGCTCCATTTTGAGCATTTTGAGCTTGCTCAGTTGCGCCTACTGAAACTTGCTCTATTGCACTTGCTACTTCGCCTATAGATGCTGTTACTTCTTCTGACATACTTGAAAGATTTGTTGAGGTTTCGAGTACTGTCTTGGATGATTTAGTAACATTATTCACAAGTTCTAATATATTTTTTAGCATTGAGTTAAATGATATAGCTAAATCGCTAAATTCATCTTTTGTTGAAGCGGTAAAAGACACTGTTAAGTCGCCATTTGAAGCCTTAGCAAATACTTCTTTTAGCTTTTTAATATTATGAGATATTCCCTTACTTAATATCAAAGACATAAATATTGAAATTATTCCCATTACTAATATTATTAAGAAAGTTGTATTTAATATAGACTTTATATCATTGGATAGTTCACTCTCATCTAAAGTAGCCACTAATTTCCAACCGGTTAATTCATTTGTTTGATATACTCCAAATTTTTTCGCACCATTATAATCGTAATTAACAAAACCACTATTCTCTGACTTTACTTTATCCCAAATGGATAACTTAGAGGCTGAATTTGTGTTAATGAGTTCCTTTTGTGGGTGAGCTAAAACATTACCTGCTACATCAGAAAGAAATACATATCCTGAATTGCCTACCTTCTTTGTAGCTATTCTTTCTGAAAGTGTAGTTAATGATAAATCTAACCCAATAACACCAACTACTTTTCCGTTTTTTTCTACTGTTCGTACAATTCCAACAACATTTATTCCAGTTGAAGAGTCTTCATAGCTAGGAGTGATTATAACTTCACCTTTATGTTCTAATGCTTGTTTATACCAAGGTCTTGTAGTTGCGTCATATCCGGCTTCCATTGTTACATTAGGACATATAGCAAATTTTCCAGAAGCAGTTCCGTAATAAATATCAAGTATGTCGTTGTCACTTTCTTTTACACCTTTCATTATATCCATTATAATACTAGGGTTCTTATCTGTATCAATGTTTACAATATCAGGGTTCTTTGCAGTCATAGAAACTATATTTGAAAATCCTTGAAAATAATCATTTAACCCATTATTTATTTCTGCAAGCGTTTGCGTGCTTGTAAGAGTTAACTTCTTACTAAGTATTGATTTTGATTGGCTATAAGAACCGAATCCCTCTATAATTAATGGAATTACACAAATTGTTACTAAGCTAATAATTAATTTAGTGCGAATACTGTTCAGTTTTAAATTTTTGAATTTCATTTAGACGTCCCCCTCTTTATTTAGTTTATGCAAATTATAATATGATAGGATATTTTTTTAATAAGATAAAGTTATATTAATAATTTACAATATAAATATTTAATGATAAAATTATCCAACCTAATACATAATAAACGATATATTGACTAAAATCAATATATTTAGACTGTGTTTTAAAAATTATTTAAATTAAATTTAAATGAGTATTAAATTTAATATTATTAAAAAATATAGCTGAATAAGAACTTAAGTTTATATATAATATAAAATTATTAATATACATTATTTTGAAATTAATGGTATGATATATCGTATAAACTGGCTGAGAATTTAGTGCGTAAATGTAATTTACTGTATCGTATGTGAACGGCAATAATATTATTAGTATCTGTTTTTGTTTTAGAACCAATGCAAATAGCATAGTACTCAGTTTAAGATAATATAATATTTAGAATGTATAAATATTAATAGCAAGGGGCTGAGAGCTTGATTGATGAAAATAAGAGAACTTATGATAGTGAGATTACTCTAATAAAAAGTTTGATCATAATAATAGTCTTACTACTAAGTATATATTTTGCTAGGAATACTACTATTATAAAATTAGATTCAAGGATTATTAATGACTTTGCTACTATTTTTCTTAGCATAATTTTTGAAGGTATCCCATTTATTCTAATTGGAGCATTAACTTCTTCCATAATTCAGATATTTGTATCTGAGGATGCAATTGCTAAAATAATTCCTAAAAATAAATTTGTAGGGGTTTTAATTGCTTCCTTAGTTGGACTTGTTTTCCCAGTATGTGAGTGCGCTATTGTTCCTATAACTAGGAGACTTCTTAAGAAGGGTGTTCCTTTAAATATTGCGGTTACATTTATGCTATCAGTTCCAATAATGAATCCAGTGGTTTTATTGTCAACGCATTATGCTTTCATCGAGATGCCATATATGGTAATAGCAAGAGCTATGTTTGGTATGATTGGGGCCATAACAATAGGTATACTTATTGGAATACTACATAGGGGTACCCCCTTTAAGAGAGATACTGTGAAAAAAACTAAAGGCATCATATATAAAACGAGATGCGATTGTGAACATCATACGATGAGCATACGCAAAAATACTAAGGTTATTAAAAATAAACATAGCCATTCATATGAGAATAATGGTAACTGTTCTTGTGGGCATAGTCATAATAATAGCAAAAATAAGAATAAGCTCATAAGAAATATAGAGGAAATAATATCACATACTAGCGTAGAGCTATATGATATAGGTAGATTTTTTATAATGGGAGTATTCCTATCAACATGCATGCAGATTTTCATACCTAAGACATTTATTTTATCAATAGGTGGGGGCGTTTTATCTTCCATAATAGTGATGATGATGCTCGCCTTTGTTTTATCAATTTGTTCAGAAACAGATGCCTTTATAGCTAGAAGTTTTTTAGGGCAGTTTACCACTGGTTCAATTTTAGGCTTTTTAATCTTGGGACCTATGATAGATATAAAAAATACAATTATGCTTTGTGGAAGTTTTAAAATAAGTTTCGTTGCTAAACTTATTTTCCTTATAATTACTATTTGTTTTATTTTAGCTGTAATAGCAAACATATTTCCCATTGCTATTCTAGGTAATATTTTCAACTTAGGAATATGAAAAAAAGACTAGCATGTTAATTAGTTATTATATTATAAAGACCAACAAGAGGGATAACGGTAGATAACTGTTATCTACCCACAAGAACTACTAGGAGGGTAATGCGTGAAAAAAAAGTTGAATTTAAATGAATTAATATGGTTTCTCATACTTATAGGTTTCACTTACTATTTTTATATGATTATAAGTACAAATAAAATAACTTTATTTGTACATCCCAAGATGGTTAAATACGTAAAGTTTGCATTAGTTTTTTTTATCATTTTGGTTGTTTTCCAAGGGAAAAATATTTTTAGTGCTAAAAAAGATAAGACATTAAAGCTGGGATATATCATGTTCCTAATTCCACTTATCTTAGGAATTCTATTGAAATCAGAAGGGCTCAGTGTTAATAGCGTAATAAACAAAGGATTTTCATTAACGTCACAATTGAAAATTAATAATTTAAATCATAAACATACACTCTTACCTGATGGGACACAGATATGTGAGTATGATGAAAAAAATATTATGTCTACTGAGAACAATAATGTCGCATTAAAGAACTCTTTAGAAAGTATGGAACTAGTAAAAGATGAAACTATGAATATGACTAATGAAAACTTTAAAAATCATTATGAAGATATATATGGAAATCCAGAAAATTATGTTGGTAGGGCTATTAATATAAAGGGTTTTGTATATAACCAAAAGGGACTTAATAAAAACGAATTTATATTATCTAGAATTGTTGTAAGTTGTTGCATGGCAGATGCTCAGTTATGGGGCCTTCTATGTAATTATTCGAAAGAAAAAATATTCACTGAGGGCACTTGGGTAAATATAGAGGGTACACTTGGACAGCGAGAATATCAGGATCTTAAAAGTGGAGAAATTAGTATAATTCCAATAATTAAAGTAAATAAAATAGAAAGAGCTGATAAGCAAGATAATGATTATTTATATAATTAGTAAAATCCATAATTTTGAAAAAAACTAGCAAGGGATATAAAACTCTTATAGATTGACATAATTAATATAATGCTATAGACTTGATTATGTAGAAACGCATTACATAATGGAATTTGTAAGTTCGATTTTAAGATAGTATATTAGTAGAAAAGTGAATAGATATTTTTAGGTGCCTTTTAAAATAAGGTGAAAAGGGAATGTGGTGTAATTCCACAGCAGCCCCCGCTACTGTAATTGAACATGGATTTTTTTTATAACAACCTGCAAAGGGAAAGGGATAAGAAAAAGCATATCAAGAGCCAGGAGACCTGCCTAAAATAGTAATATTAGGTACATGAAAATAAATAACAAGTCAAAGATGCGACGGATATTTTGTGTCAGACAAGGAGAAAGGTTCCGTTGCTAGTTGTACTATCAGCGGGATCTGATGACGAAGTATGACGCAAACTAGACTAGCATACTGACTTGATATTTATTTGAATGTGCCTTCAGCTTTCGGCGGGAAAGAACTTGTAGAATTTAAGTTAGTGCAATGAGGATTTTGTACATAACAGCAGGTGTGAAAGCTTGCTGTTATTTTTATTTTGTACCAAAGTAGAATACTATGAGGAAGAAGGGAGAAAGAGTTATGGCTAAAATAATGGTTCAAGGAACTGCTTCATCTGTAGGGAAAAGCATATTAGTAACAGCATTTTGTAGGATTTTTAAACAAGATGGATTTTCAGTATGCCCTTTTAAGTCACAGAATATGTCATTGAATTCTTATATTACATTAGATGGGAAAGAAATGGGACGAGCACAGGTGCTTCAAGCCTATGCAGCTGGCCTTGAGCCAGAAGTATTTATGAATCCGATTTTATTAAAACCTACCTCAGATAAAAAGTGCCAAATTATAGTTAATGGTAAGGTTTTTGGAAATAGTACAGCAATGGAGTACCATAATATGAAATTAGAATTTAAAGATATGTTAAAGAATCAGTTTGAGGATTTAGAAAAGAAGTTTGATATTATAGTAATGGAGGGTGCAGGCAGTCCTGCAGAAATTAATTTAAGAGATAGAGATATAGTAAATATGGGAATGGCAGAGCTTATAGATGCCCCTGTAATCCTGGCAGGAGATATAGATAAAGGCGGCGTATTTGCATCCCTTGCAGGAACTTTGCTTTTACTAAATGAGAATGAGAAAAAAAGAGTTAAAGCCACTATTATAAATAAATTTAGAGGTGATTTAGAAATTTTAAAACCTGGACTTACAATGCTAGAGGATATTATACATATTCCTTGTGCAGGGGTAGTCCCTTACTTTAGATTGGATTTAGAAGATGAAGATGGGGCAGTAGAATTTAACAAAAAAATTACTGCACCTATAGATATAGCGGTAATAAAGCTTCCACACATATCGAATTTTACAGATTTAGATGCATTAAAGATTGAGGAAGATGTATCAGTTAGATTTGTTGCAACTAAAGAAGAATTGGGAGAGCCGGACTTACTTATAATACCTGGAACTAAAAATACTATTGGGGATTTAATCACTTTAAGAGAGTCGGGACTTGTGGGCGCCATTGTGAAATATAGCAAAAAAGGCAACATATTAGGTATTTGTGGAGGCTATCAAATGCTTGGGAATAGCTTAAGTGATCCTCATGGTGTAGAGGCAAATTTAGAAAAAATAGAGGGCATGAAGCTTTTAGACATAGATACAATATTTGAAGATGAAAAAATAACTACAAGAGTAAAGGCTCGAAGTATTAATAAGTGGGCTAATAACATATCCAATAGTGAAAAAAACAATATAGAAAGTTCTAGTAATATAAATCTTGAAGTCTATGGTTATGAAATACATATGGGTAAATGCATCTATGGGCATAATGCAAAACCACTTTTTGAAATTTATGAAAAGTATGGCGAGAACTCTTCTTTACAAGGTGAACACTCTATTTCGCTTGACGGAGCAATTAATGAAAGCGGAAATATTATGGGCACATATATTCATGGGATTTTCGATGGAGTAGAGTTTAGGCAGCATTTGGTTAATACTTTAAGAATAAAAAAATCTATGGAAACTAAGAAATCTAAGGTTTATGAAAGTCTAAGGGAAACAGAAATAGACAAGCTAGCAGATATAGTCAGAGGTAGTATAGACATGGATGCAATCTATAAAATATTAGGAATGAAAAAGTTGGGGACAGGTAGCAACTAATTAATAAAGCTGGACGGACGGGAAAAGACGGGGACAGGTAACAATTAAATAAAGCTGAAGCTGAAAAAAAGGTTGGGGACAGGTAACAACTAATTAAACTAAGCTGAATGGTTGGGGACAGTTAACAACTAATTTAAAAAAAGTTAAAAAGGCATTAACTGTCCCCAAACAAACGACAATGAAACGACAAAGAAACGACAGAAATAAGTAGTAGATAGTGAGGAATTAACATGGAAATACTATTGGTAACGAATGTAGTAGATTTAATATTAGCGGTTATGTTAGACTTATTAATTGGAGACCCATATTGGTTTCCACACCCAGTGATTTATATAGGAAAACTTATTTCTGA
>JBLHPD010000059.1:0-22348 GCA_047624165.1 Clostridium sp.
GACACTCATTTACATGATTTAAGTAGTCTTCTAATGAGAAGAATGAAAAATGGGAAATGGAGTCTTGAAAACGCATTTTTTATAATGGATGCATATGATGATATAAATGTAATATATAAAAGCGATATAGAGGTAATGGCAGCATTTATGGAATTCCCTCAGGAGTACTGGCAAATAGGGATTCAATATTACTGGGAAAAAAAGGATTGGGGAGAAGAATTTTTTTTGAAGAAGCTTCAAAAATCATATGAGGATAGAGTGGATAAGCAAACTTTTATTAATAAATTTAGAGAAATAAAATATGGGAGGTAGTATTGTGGGAAAAGACAAAAGGGACATGTACAATGATGAGCTCCAAATTGACATAATAGAGACGCAGGAATCCACTGTAGAGGAATATGATATGAAGCTTGAAAATATGGAGGAGGAGGTTAAAAAACTTAAAAAAATAAGAAAAAGACAAAAGAAACTTTGCGAACTAGAATTTGAACAAAGAGAAATATTAAAGAAGATGGACAAAAACTATAAAAAGAATAGGTAGCGCTTAGCTATAATATAGCAATTAATATATCTAATTAGAGGTGGTCTAATGGCAATAAGCATCTATAATGAATTTTCTGACTATATGATGTTTAAAGGTATTAAAAACGTAGATAAAATTGAATCTAAATATGGCAATATAGAATCAGACATAACTGAAGAATTATTAATAGAACAGTTTGGCGCTATTTATGCTTTTCATGAAAAATCTTTGGGATTTAATGAATATCTAAGGAATAGGTTAAATAACAATACCGGTAAAGTTATAGAGGAATATAAAATTTCTATTAAAAAGCTGGCGTGCGATATAAATAAAATAAAAAGAGATGAACCTAAAAATTCATTTGAAGAATTAATTATTAAATATGGAAATGAGGTTATAAATAGAGGAGAAGAGTGTATAAGAGAAGTGTACCAAACAGACTATATTGGAATTATAACAAGAAGCATGAGGCGGAGCGAAATATGTCTGGGTAATACAGGTTTTCAAAACCTTAGGAAAAATGATTTTACTTACGTAGTTAGTTTTGAAGATTGTAATTATAACATGGTGGAAATGGATTGTTTTCTTTTGCTTAGTAAATTAAAAAGAAAAGGAGCGGAACTCGATTTCCATAAGCTTATTAAAGAATTTTGTTATATTGAAGGGCTAGATTCAAGTAGTTCAAAATTTCTAATTGCTTTAATTTCTTATCCACGTGAATTTATGAGATGCTGCAATAGGTATAGGCAAGGTAAAAAAGAATGGCATAAGGACAGGTTTTCTGAGAAACTTATAAAAGCTTTAATTCAAGATGGAGATTCTTTAATTTAAATTAGCAATGTAATGACAAGGCGGTATCAGGAGTGATAATAAAAGAGGTGAGAACATGTTAGACGTTAGATATAAAGATAGGGCTTATTTAAGTAAATATGATTTAGATGTAAATTTATTTAGCGAATTTGATCTATTGGTTTTTGATGTTATTCCAGTAAGAAAAGTATTTATACTTAATACTGATAAAGGGGATAAAATTTTAAAAAAAGTTAACTATGGTGTTTCGCAACTTGAATTTATTAATTATGGTATTGAGTATATTAAAAATAACAATTTTAATAGAATCATCGAATTTGAAAAGACTAAAAATAAACTCATATATGTTCCTTGGAAAGATGATATATATTGTATTATGAATTTAGTAGAAGGGAGAGAATGTGAGTATAGTAATCCGGTGGATGTTATGCTCACGTCTAGTGCACTTGCAGAGCTTCACAGGGCATCGGAAGGGTTTATAAATGAAGAGGAATTTGATAGGGTTATCGCTAAAAATAAGCAGCGGTACTTATGTGGTAGAGCAATAGAAAATTATAATAAAAAATTAAAAGAACTTAAATTTTTTAAAAAGCTCGCAACTCTTCATGAGAATAAAAATGAATTTGATTATATATTTCTAGACCACGCTGAGTATTATGAGGAAAATATAATAAAAAGTATAAAAATTCTCCAAGCATCAGAGTATTACACTTTATGTAAAGAAAAAGACAAAATCGTTTTTTGTCATCACGACTTAGCTCACCATAATATATTGATTAATAAGGAAGAGGTATACTTCTTAGATTTTGATTATGCGGTTGTAGATTTAAAGGTACATGATATTTGTAATTTTATAAATAAAGTAATTAAAAATTTTGCTTATGATGTAGAAAAATGCTATAGCATAATAAGCAAATATACAGAAGTAAATAAGTTAGACAATCGGGAATTAAAGGTATTGTACGGTATGCTCAGTTTTCCAGAGGATTTTTACAGTGTAGCTAGAGATTATTACACAAGGGCGAAACAGTGGAGTGAAGAGGTGTTTTTAAGTAGATTAAGGAAAAAAGTGGAATGTAGAGAAGATAGAGAAGAGTTTTTAGAGGCGTTTAAGAATCATTATAATTGTTAATAAACAAACCCCACAAACAGTGATAAAAACACTGTCTGCGGGGTTTGGTTTTAGTTTACTTAATTATATTTTTATAAGCATTTAGAGTATCTAAAGCGGTATGTTCCCAAGTTAGGGTAGAAGCTCTTTTTAATCCTTTAGTTATAAGAGACTTTCTTAGGGCATCATCATGAAGCACGTTATACATTTTCTCGCTTAAGTCATTAACATCATATGGATCTACAAGCAAAGTTGAATCCTTAACGATTTCTGGAATAGAGGTAGCGTTAGAAGCAATTACAGGTACTCCACAAGCCATTGCTTCAATTGGGGGTAATCCAAAGCCTTCATAAAAAGAAGGGTATACAAATAGCTCACACGCGCTATACATGAAGGGGATATGGACCATAGATATAAACCCTGGAAAAATTACTTTATCATCAATGTGAAGATCTTGTGCTCTTTTTTTATATATATCATATGATTTACCCTTGCTGCCTGCAATGACTAGTTTTATATCTTTTTTTAATCTTGGTAAAAGTAGGCTAAAGGAATCCAGTAGTCCAAGAATATTCTTTCGAGGACTAAACCCGCCAATATAAAGAATATAGTCTCCTGTAATAGAGTAATTTTTTTCAATAATGGATTTACTAAGAGATTTGTCATAAGGTTTATAGATATCCTCACTAGCCAAATAAGTAACATATACCTTTTCTTTAGGAAAATTAAAAGTTTTAATGATATCTTCTTTTGAATATTCCGACACGGTAATTATTCCATCGCACATGGGAATAATATTGGGCAATTGTTCGTTAAAAATTTTTAGATATTGCGGGCTAACTGTATCTGGCATTTTATACGGAATAACATCATGTAGTGTAATAACAAAGGGACAGTTCTTAACATTAGGTAGTCCGATACCATTTTGAGGAACGTGGTATATGTCTATTTGCTTGTCGATTAAAGTATTAGAGTTATTCACTTCATCCCAGAAATTTTTTTGATTATCTTGTTTAATATTTTTTATATGAAAATTTTCTTTAAAGGGTATGGCGAGATCACAGTCGTCGGGCACAAAAAGTAAATAATCATTATAGTTGTCTATTTTATTTAAAGAGCGAATTAGTTGGTAAGAATAGGTTCCTATACCAGTTCCTCTATACCATTTTGCGGCTCTAGCATCAATTCCAATTTTCATTTTAAGACTCCTTAAACACTGATTTAATATATGAATATACTTTATTATATTAAGAAAGGTATAAATGTTGTTAAAACATATAAGAATTTATTCTAAAAAAAAATATTAGTAATATAAATTATAGAGGGGGGGATGAGTAACATGATGAGGGAATTTGAAATTGAAAGACAATATGGTATTAAAATAGAAAGTATACGTCCTAATAAGGGAGTATATCTTTTGAAGACAGATGATGGAGCAAAATGTCTAAAGAAAATTAATTATGGAACACAAAAACTTTTGTTCGTGTACGGAGCCAAAGAGCATCTTGTAAATAATGGATTTGACAAGGTAGATAGGTATTTTTTGAATACTGAAGGGAACCCATATGCCTTGGTTAATGAAGATATTTATACACTATCCTCATGGATAGATGGTCGAGAATGTGATTTTCATAATGAAGAGGATTTAGTTTGCGCTGCAAAACAATTAGCTTATATGCATATCGCATCCAAGGGATATGAGCCGCCAGAAAATAGCAAGCTAAAAACAGATCTTGGAAGATGGCCGTATTTAATGGAAAAAAGAATAAAGTCCTTTGATAAAATGCAAGCTATGATTAGAAAAAAGAAAAATTTTAAAACAGATTTTGATATTAATTATATTAAGAGTGTGGATGCTCAAAAGGAATTAGCTAAAAAAGCTATGGCTATATTGGATGATTCTATGTATTTTGACATATGTAGGACAACGGAAGAAGAAAAAGGATTTTGCCACCATGATTATACACATCATAACATTGTTATTGATAAAAATAATGATGTTAACATAATTGATTTTGATTACTGCAAAAGAGAAGTAAAAGCATTTGATTTATCAAATTTTTTGATAAAAGTGCTTAAGAAGCAGGATTGGGACATAAAATATGCTGAAATAATATTACAAGCATATAGCAGTGTAAATCCTCTGTTAGAAGAAGAATATAGACTCATTTATGCATTTTTAGTATTTCCTCAACGCTATTGGAGGCTTTGCAATAGATTCTATTATAACGAAGTTACCTGGATTCAAAATACCTTTAACAAGAAGATGGAGGAATTAATTTCTGAAAAAGAAAAGAGTATGGCATTTATTGAAGAATATAAGAAAGTCTTCAATCAGAGGTAATATAAATCAATCTATTTATTAAAGTTATGTAGATTTAATATTTACATAACTTTTTTTATTTCACCCATTATCTATATTTTCATAATATATATTATGAGTTTAAATATGGAGGTGGTATTATGAAAATAGGGGATATTGTAGTGAGAAAATCCTACGGGGGAGACATTACCTTTAAAATAATAGATATTATGCCAGGCGATGGTAATGATTTATATTTACTTAAGGGGATAAATTTAAGAATAGAAGCAGATTCTTTAAGCGAGGATTTAGAATTAGTATCAGAAAATAACATTGGTGAAATTGATAAGGTTTTTAATAAAAAAGTAAATGCATCTATTAAAAGAATACTAATGAATAGGATTAAAGGAACTAGAGGAGAAAGAGCAACGCCTATAAATGTTACTGGGAAAATTAAAGATTTACAGTTGAAACAAGAAAAATATAAAGAATACAAAAATAATGATATGACTTTTGGAAGGCCAGGGAAAATACTACATGTTGATGGGGACGCAGAATATTTAGAGGTTTGTCTAAAAACTTATAAGCAGCTATCATTAGACGCTGTAGGTAGAGTAATACCAGAAAAGAATCAACCAAATGAAATAGTAGATTTAGTTAAAGAGATCAAGCCGGATATAGTAGTAATAACAGGGCATGATGGAATGGTAAAAGGAATAACTGAATATTTAAATTTAAACAATTACAGAAATTCAAAGTACTATGTAGAGTCAGTAATGGCACTTAGAGCTTATAATAGTAGTTATGATGATTTAGTTATATTTGCAGGGGCATGTCAATCTTGTTATGAGGCAATTTTAGATGCTGGTGCCAATTTTGCTTCTTCTCCAAATCGTGTCTTAATACATTGTTTAGATCCCGTTTTAGTTTCTGAGAAGATTGCATATACAAATATAGAGAATGTTGTAGCTATAGCAGATGTTATACGGAACACTATAACAGGAATTTCGGGTATAGGTGGATTACAAACTAGAGGGAAGTATAGAGAGGGGTTCCCTAAGTCTCAGTATATATAATAGGTAAGATCCATTCAACAAATATTTGGCTAGAATGATGGTTATTTCAAGCGCCTAAATAAATTCATATATCTTGCAGGTGGCTTTGCTTATAAAATTGAATATATATATATTTAAAGGAGACACTATAAATGTAAGTATTTGAAATATATGCAATAAAATATAT
Source organism: Clostridium sp. (assembly GCA_047624165.1). Taxonomy (GTDB): domain Bacteria; phylum Bacillota; class Clostridia; order Clostridiales; family Clostridiaceae; genus Clostridium_AD. The sequence goes on from JBLHPD010000059.1 coordinate 5,989, forward strand.
TAGGTGATTAGGCATCTGAAAAAATAGTAAGCCAAAGATGCAACGGATATTTTGAGCAAGTCAAGGAGAGCGGTTATCTTTTAATGATACTATCAGCGGGCTTGAGAGGTAAAGTATGACGCAAAATAGACTAGCATAGACTAGAATACTGACTAGTTATTATTTTGAAGATGCCTTATAAGGTAAAGGTCCATAAAACAGAGAAAAATTAATTATGTATAGAATAATCTATGAAAATGCATTTTGTTAACATAAAATTAACATTGACAAAATTGTCGTAGTAGTGATAAAATAATAAGTTGCTTGACAAAAAAAAGGTTATGGTGTATAATATAAAATGTGGAAGAGGGTGCTTGCTGTGGAAAAAATAAATGTATTGACTTCAATAAAAGAAGAAATTGAAAGTCATGTTGGAGAAAGAGTAACACTAAAAGCTAATGGTGGAAGAAGAAAGATTCTTGTGGATAATGGTGTTATTGAAAAGACTTATCCAAGTATTTTTGTTATTAGATTAGAAAAAGACACCCACAGGACAGTGACATATAGTTATTCAGATGTTTTGACAAAAACAGTTCAAATAGTTTTTGCAGGATAAAACGATACTGTACCATAGTATCGTTTTTTATGTTTATAAATATATAAAGTGATATTCAAGTAAATAATAAGTCAGTATACGAGTCTATTTCGCGTCATACTTTGCCTGCAGAACCTGCTGATAGTATAACTATCAACAGAACCTTCCTCCTAGTATGACCCAAAATATCCGTCGCATCTTTGACTTGTTATTTATTTTCATATCCCTAAAGCACATATTAAATAGAATGCATTTGGTTAATAATAACCGTGTATTGTACATAATAGGTGCTTTTATTTTTTTTGTTTAAAAATTATGATGAATTTTGCAATACGAATAAAATTATCAAATATCATATTTTAGTTACTATTTCTATATATATTAATAGTAAGTATTTTAGGAGGGTAGCAATTCATAAATGATACCCCAATAGAAATACGAGGAGGGATAATATGGAGATAAATTTAGTAAGAGAAAATATAGAATATGAACAACTGCTGGGAGAAAATACTGCTGATACAGTAGTGAAAGAAGAATATGTAATACCGGATACTCATCCAGATGTTAGAGAAATACTTATGTTAGATGTTAATGCTCTAATAAACTCTAAAGAAATAATTCAAGATAAGGTATATTTAGAAGGTCAAATTCAATATAATGTACTTTATATTACAAAAGATCAAGAACGTACTGATGTGGAAAATGTTATATATACTTCCAAGTTTTCAAATACAATAGATATAATGGGTGCTATGCCTGAGATGCTTTGCGATGCTGAGTGTTTTGTAGAACATATGGAGTGTAAAATAATCAATGAAAGGAAAATATGTCTAGAAGGCATTTTGAAATTAAAATCTGAAGTATATAAAAATTTTAATTTCCAAATAGTTAAAGATATTGAAGCGGTTAAAGACGTACAATATTTAAAGAATCCTACTAGTATAGATAAAGTTATAAGGAATTTTAATGGAGAGCTTATTGGAAAGGCTAATATAAAAGTTCCAATGGAGAAACCGGAAATTGCTAAAGTTATAAAATGTGATGTTAACATTCATAAGAAAGAAGTGAAACTGTACGAGGGAAAAATACAAATTAATGCATATGCATTTATTAAAATGATATATAAGGGCAAAGATAGCAGAGAATTAATTTATATTGAGCATGAAGTTATGTTAAATAAAGACTTTGAATTTCAAGAGGCAAACTCTTATATGGACAATTATACAGACTTTACGGTAGATGCTATGGAATATGACGTTAAGGAAGATGATTTAGGAGAAAAAAGAATTATTGATGTAGAGTTTTTGATAAAAACCAGTACAAGGGCTATGCATAAAGAAGAAGTGGATATGATCGAAGATGTATACTCACCAACTACAAAGCTTGAGATGGATAAAAAAGATTTTGGACTTAATGTAATGCAAGGACAATTATTAACTGAGACATTAGTTAAGGGTGATATAGAATTAGATAGTGGTATGGCAAAACCTAGTAAGATTATTATGTGTAATTCCAGCGTTTGTGTAACGGATAAAAAGGTGATCGAAGATAAGGTTATAATTGAGGGCATAATGAATGTAACTGTATTATACAGAAGTGATGATGAAGAAAAATATCTCTCTGCTGTGTCAGAGGAAATTCCTTTCACCTGTGGAGCTGAGATATTAGGCACTAAGATAAATATGAGCAGCATGTGTAAGGTATCGCTGGAAAATATAAATGTAGATATCGAGGCAGGTAATATAGCAGTTAGAGCTATAGTGAAAGTATATGTAAGAGTAAATTACATGGTACAAAAGAAATTTTTAGTTGATGTTTATCCAATAGAGGGGGAAGTGCCTAAGAAAAAAGCTAGTATTACTATTTATGTAGTTCAATCTGCAGACACCTTGTGGAAAGTAGCTAAAAAATACAATACGACAATACAAGAAATTGTAAGAGTGAACCAAATAGAGGATCCTAATGTATTAAAGGTTTCGCAAAAACTTATAATACCAGGTAGAATAATTATATAATTAAAACCTATAAACTGTCCGAAATTAATTTTGAAAAATAGCTTTCAGACAATTTAAACCCTCATATGTTATTTATAACATATGGGGGTTTATTACTTAACCTTATGAAAATAAATAACAGGTCAAATATGCTAGCATATTTGACCTGTTATTTATTTCGAGGTTCCTAATTTAAAATTATATGTAGCTAAATTAAATTCGTTGTAATATACTAATTTTATTAATAAAGATTTGGAGGAAAATCATGTTAGTTAAAGCTTATGGTAAAATAAACATATCTTTAGATATAGTAGGCATTCGAGAAGATGGATATCATCTGTTAAAAATGATTATGCAAAATGTAGACTTATATGATTCTATGTCCTTTGAAAAATGTAATAAGGGCATTAATATAAGCTGTAATAAACCATACATACCTACAGATGAAAAGAACCTAGTATATAAAGCTGCAAAACTTTTTATGGACACTTATGACATTAATGAAGGTATAAATATATATCTTAAAAAAAATATTCCCGTAGCAGCAGGTATGGCAGGCGGGAGTACAGACGCGGCAGCTGTTTTTAAAACATTGAAACATGTATTTAGGATAGATGTAGATGATAATGAACTTATGAATTTAGGTGTCAAAATTGGCGCAGACGTTCCCTATTGTATAATAGGGGGAACTGCACTGTGTGAGGGAATAGGCGAAATTATTACTCCTCTCGCGCCTTTTAAAAATCATATTTTAGTATTAGTTAAGCCTAATTTCGGAGTATCCACTAAGGAGGTTTATAAAAACTTAGATATTAGTAAGATATTTAAACATCCAGATACAGAAACATTAATAAAAGCTATGGAACAAGATAAGTTAAAGGATGTATGCAGCGGTATGAAAAATTTACTTGAAAATGTTACTTTAAGAAAATACCCAGCTCTGAAAAGAATAAAAGAGGATATGGTTAAAATGGGTGCAATGGGTGCAATGATGAGCGGAAGCGGACCGACAATATTTGCTTTTTTTGATGATATGCTAAAAGCTCAAAGATGCTATGATAAATTTAAAGCTCAATATAAAGAAGTATATATAACAAGAACAATTTAGAAATACTTTATAGTGGAATATAAGAACGTGTAAAGAGCCATTGTGGCTTTTGCACGTTTTTATATTTATATAAGTGAATATTTTCTGCGAGTGTCGTAAAAACTAGATAGACCATAGTAAAATGAAGTTGCTCAGTATAAATTTTTTTAATTTATACTATTTTATTAATTATGCTAAACGGGGAGTAAAAGAATGAAAATTTTAGAGTTGTTTGATATTTATTTTTTGACGATGATGGTAATTCAAAGTGTAATTGTAATTACAGTGGACGCAGGTAATTATAAAAATTCAGGTATGTACACTACTAGTGCAAAAGCACGCACCTTAGGATGGCTTACAATTATTTTAGCTATCATTCTATTTATACTTAGGTGGATATTTTAGTTAATAGATTTACACACATATAAGGATGTGAAGCTTATGAAAGAGAAGATTAATGATAAAATCGAACTTGAATCAGAAAAGAATATAGCGTACTTAAAAGAATTATTACAAGATAACTCAGATGTTATTTTTAGGACTTTCAATGTGGGAGAATGGAAGGCATCACTAGTTTACATTGATGGAATGGCAGATAAACTGTTACTCGACCATTACGTATTAGAGCCATTAATGTTATGTTCAAGGGGAATAGAAAATGTGGAGCAAATAAAAGATAGCATACTTGCAGTGACTGATATGCACGAAGTAGAAAAATTAAGTGAAGGAGTTAATGCTGCCCTGTCTGGGGACACATTAATGTTTATAGATGAATTAAACTGTGCCTATGTTATTGCAACGAGGTTTTGGCCAGCTAGAGGGGTAGGTGATCCGTCTGGTGAAACGGTAATAAGAGGAGCAAGAGAAGGATTTACAGAAACTATAAGATTCAATACTGCCTTAATTAGAAGGCGAATTAGAGATACAAGATTTAGAATTAAACGAGAAACTATAGGGATGAGATCTAAAACCGATGTGGTTATTATGTATATTGACGATATAGTCAATAAAGAAGTACTTAAGGAACTTGAGCATAGAATAGACAAGATAAACATTGATGCAGTATTTGATAGTGCATATGTTGAGCAGCTAATTGAGGATAATAAATATTCTCCTTTTCCTCAAATACAAAGTACAGAGAGACCAGACGTAGTAGCAGCAGCTTTATATGAAGGAAGAGTAGCGCTACTAGTAGATAATTCACCCTTTGCAATTATTGTCCCAACTACCTTACCTAATTTATTTCAATCTCCTGACGATTATTATCAAAGATGGATGCATAGTTCTATGATTAGATTTATTAGGATGATTTCTATACTTATTTCGCTTACTGCACCAGCACTTTATGTAGCAATTACCTCGTATCATGCAGACATAATACCTACTAAATTGGCTTATGCTATAGCAGCTTCTAGGGAAGGATTGCCATTTCCGGCGTTTATAGAGGCTGTAATTATGGAATTATTTTTAGCACTGCTTATGGAAGCTGTGGTTAGATTGCCAAGACCCATTGGGGCTACTATTGGTATTGTAGGAGGTCTTGTTATAGGGCAAGCCGCAGTGAGTGCAGGAATAGTTAGTCCAATTATGATAATAATTGTTGCTATTACAGCTATTACTACATTTGTGACTCCCAGTTATGAAGTTACTACGGCATTTAGACTTGTCAGATTTCTAATTATTATAGCTTCAGCAATTGCAGGTCTTTATGGGATAATGATTGGGCTTATCATACTTCTTATTCATCTAGTTAGAATGAAAAGCTTTGGAATCCCTTATTTAGCACCGGCGGTTAATACTAATTTTAAGGATCTAAAAGATATGTATATTAGAGCACCAATAGATGGGCTAAAAGAGAGGCCTAAATATATGAAAACCGGAGATAAGATAAGACAAAAATAATTTATATCATCTTTTATGTGGAGGTGAAAGGTATATTATGAAAGATAAAAAAATAATTGGAGATTTTGGGCTATTTACTACTATAGTGGTAGCTATAGTAGGCATAGGAATATTTTCTTGCCCAAAAGAAGTCATAGGTAAAGTAGGTAGTGATGCGTGGATAGTTACTATAACTTCTGGAAGTGTAATATTTTTATTACTATATCTTATATATATGGTCGTAAACAAAAATGATTTTGAAGATTTTACAAACATATTGCAAAATAATTTTGGTAAGTTCCTAGGGGGAGCATTTGCTATTATATTTGCATTTTATAGTATATTTATTGTGTCTCTTGGAATGAGGGAATTTGCTGAAGTAATTAAACTATATTTATTAAGGCAGACTCCTACAGAATTTATTTTAATGATTACTATTTTAACAGGAACCTATTTAGTAAGAGGTGAAATAGGCGATTTAGTTAAGTTTAATGAGATTTCATTTTGGATTATGTTTATTCCAATTTTTGCAGTTCTAATACTTACAGCAGTAAATGCTGACTTTACAAATTTATTGCCGGTATTTAACAATCATCCATCTGATTACTTTAAAGCTTCTAGGTATATTTTATTCTGTTTTGGAGGAATTGAAATAGCATACCTTATTCTTCCGTATGTAAAAAATAAGAAGAATTCACCTCGTATATTAAAAAAAAGTATTATCTTTGTATCTTTCTTTTATGTAATTGTAATGATGCTTGTTTTAGCTGTGTTCTCGAAGCAGCAGAGTAGAGTTTTATTATGGCCAACTATTTCTATGATAAGGTCGTTAGATATACCAGGCACATTTATAGAACGATGGGAAGGAATAGTAATGGCTTTATGGGTTCTTTTTTATTTTACTACCTTTGTTAATACGTACTTCTTTTCTAGTGAGATTATAAAAAATATATTTAAATTGAAAGATATTAAACTATCTTCACTTTTAATTATGCCTATTATTTATGTTATAGCATTATATCCAGAGAATATAGCAGAAGTTTATTCGCTACAATTTAAAAGCACTCCAGTTATATTAACAGCTATATTCGTTTTTGTTTTGTTACCAGTGCTTATTTTGATTATAGGGAAAATTAAAGCTAAAGGGAGGTGGAAAAGTACGGATGAAATTTAAGAGGGTTTTACCGGTTATCCTAAGTTGCATGTTATTTACTGGATGTTGGGATAAAGTAGAAATAGATAGGCTTAATTTCATATCGGCTATAGCTATTGATCCAGGAGAAGATATTTCTAAAGAAAAGGAATTAAAAAGCATTAATCCAGAAGAGCCCTTTGCTGAGAGACAGATTAAAAAAATTAATGTAACTTATGGATTTCCAGATATGAGCATGCTAGGTCCGGGAAAAAGTGGAAGTGCACAGGAAAAATATATTAACACGGAAGCTTATTCTATGGAGGATGCTTATTCAGAAGCTATGGCTAAAAGCAGTAGAGATATATTCATGGGGCATACTAAGTTACTTATATTAAGTAGCAGTTTATTAGAACATAAAGATACGGTTAAAGAAATAGTAGATTATCTACAGCGAAATCCTAGCATAAGTAGGATGACACAGGTAGTTGTCTCAGACGGCGTTGCAGAAGACTATGTAAAATTTAAACCTATCACAGAAAATAGCGCCCAATATTATATTTCTGGACTCATGGATAACAGCAAGAGAAATTCTAGAATTTTAAGCATAACTTTAAATGAATTTCTTATTCTCTTAAGTGAAAATGGGAATGCGCTATTACCCAGAATAAGTTTAGACAAGGAAAAAAATGAATTGACTTTAACTGGTGCTGCTATAATTAAAGATTATGAATTAAAAGGATATTTTACGCCCTTGGAATTAATGGATATTCAATTGCTAAATGGTAAGTTTAAAATTGGGAAAAAAGTTATCTATATGGATGGTCACCCTGTTGATTTTATAATAGACGGATATGAAAGAAAAATGAGCGTGAAAGAAGAAGGAGACAAGTTAGCAATTAATATAGACTTGAGCATTGAGGGCCAGTTAGGTGAATATTATATTGATAAAAAGGTGCTTGAAAAAGATGAGCTAGCAAAGCTACAAAATGCGTTTAATAGCTCCATTAGTGGAGAGTGTGAAAAAATTATGGAAATTGCTAAAGGAGAATTTGAAGTAGACCCTTTTGGAACCAGAGAATATATTGAAAGGTTTAAACCTTATTTATGGAACAAAATAGAAAAAGATTGGGATGAGAAATATAAAAATGCATCAGTGAATGTAAATGTTAATACTAAAATGAGAAGAATTGGAGCAGTTCAGTGAATACAATTACATAATATGGTAATAATTTTAATATAAATCATTGTTTTCGAAGGGGGATAATTATGAAAAAATTTATATTAACAAGTGTTGCCATAATTATTATAATTTCTATAGCTTTAAATGGGAGTAATGCAAGCGGAAAGGTTAATCAAAATGATATTGCAGCTAAACTTATAAGGTTTCATGTAATAGCTAATAGTGATGAAAAAATAGATCAAACATTAAAACTAAAAGTAAGAGATTCTGTTTTAAAATATATATCACCAAAACTTGTGGATTGCAAGAGTATAGAAGATTCAAGAGAGATTATAAAAAATGAAGATAAAAACATTAAAAAAATCGCCGAAGCAATTATAAACAAAAATGGATTTAAGTATTCAGTAGTTACAGCCCTATCAGAGGAGAATTTTCCAGTCAAAACCTACGGAAATATAACTCTTCCTCAAGGAAAATACGAGGCTTATAGAATAATTATTGGAACGGGAACAGGACAAAATTGGTGGTGTGTAATGTTTCCTCCGCTATGTTTCGTAGATATTACAAAAGGAAATGTATCATACGCAAAGACTGAAAAAGAAATGAGGACAGTATTGTCAGATGATGAGTTCAATTTGGTAGATAATACTATAAGCAATAAAGAAATAGTTGTGAAATTTAAACTGATAGAAATTTTCAGTAAATTATTTGGTTAAATTAAGTATCTAGAAAACTACTAGGAGGAAAACATATGAAAATGCTAAAGAAAAGAATTTTGTATACGAGCATTGTAACTATAATTGTTGTATTTTCAACTACATTTGCGATACTGATGTTTTTGGAGAGGTTAGATTATAGAAATTATCTTCAAGGTCAATATAGTAAAAATATGTATGAGCTTATTAGCTCTGTACAAAATATAAGAATAAATCTAGGTAAATCTGCTATTGTGGGATCTCGTGAATCCAACATAGTAGTATTTGAAGAAATATTTAGATATTCAGCCACTGCAAATGATAAATTGCATTCATTGCCACTTGACCAATCTGTTGTTGCAGATACTAGTGTATTTTTAACTCAAGTAGGAGACTTTTGCTACACTTTATCCAAAGCAACCTCAGAGGGGAAAGAACTAAATGATAAGGATGTTGAATTAATTGACGCATTAGAGAATCAATCATATACGCTCCAAGAACAATTAAATGGAGTGCTTTCTGACATAAATGAAGGAAGCGTTAACTGGGGAGAGATTAGGAAAAAAAGTAGTGGCGTATTTGCAAAATCAGGGGATGATCTTGTGAGTGAGAAATTTGAGGGTATACAAAAGCAAATAGTTCAATATCCAGCATTAATATATGATGGTCCTTTCTCTGATAATATATTAGAAATAAAGCCTAAGGTAATGTCTCTACCGGAAAAAAGTGAAAAGGAAGCAATACAAATAATAAAAGATATATTTGGAAAAGATAAAGTGAAAAGCGTTGAAAATAAGCAAGCAGAAGGAAAAACTACAATACCTTCCTACACATTTTACATAACATTTAATGGCCGAGCTGAAAGTGAACCTAAAACAGTAATAGAAATAAGTAAAAATGGAGGCAGAGTAGTATATTTATTAGATAACAGGTCTATAGGTAAACCAACTATAGATATCAAAAAGGCAGTAGAAGGTGGAAGCGAGTTTATTAGTAAATTAGGCTATAAAAATATGGAGCCTACATATACGCTAGATTATACAAATACAATAGTAGTAAGTTATGTATTTAACCAGAATGAAGTAGTGGTGTACCCAGATCAAGTAAAGCTTAAGATCGCACTTGATAATGGTAGTATTATAGGAATTGAATCTGAAAAATTTTTAGTGTCTCATGTTGAAAAAAGAAAAGACACTATGCCGAAAATAACTCGAGCAAAAGCACAGGAAAAGGTTGGCAAGAGGTTAAAAATAAGTAAAATTAGTTTAGCTATTATTCCTACAGAGACTAATAAAGAAGTTTTGTGCTATGAGTTTTTAGGTTCATATAAGGAGAAAAATTTTATAGTATATATTAATGCGAGTACCGGATATGAACAAAGAATAATCGAAATAATCGATACTCCTAACGGAAAGCTTACTATTTAGAGAAATAAAGGATATATTGCATAAGGTGCACATATATCCTTTATTCTATTGAGTTATTTCTAAGTTGCCATTATATTTAAAGGAATGTTATTATAAAAATTGAGTTTAAAAATATTTAATTTTAAAATTAAAATACAAATTAATAGCTAAAAATGATATGATATAATATGATATGATGTAAAAAAAAATAGGATTATTTCATACTAAAAAAAATTAGTATTACATAATATATTTATTTAGTAAACATATGTTTTTATTATACATAAAATGATTATTATGGTTATAAGGAGAGCGAGTCAATGAAAAAGAGAATAGCGGTATTATTTGGTGGACAATCCACAGAACATGAGGTTTCAAGAGTATCGGCAACATCGGTATTAAGAAACATTGATGAAGCTAAGTATGATATATACCCTATAGGAATAACTAAGGATGGGTTATGGTTTGAATATACTGGAAATTTAGATAACATAGAGAGTGGAGAATGGGAAAAGGATGAATCTAATAAAATCCCAGAGGGGCAAAAGATTTTATTTAATAAGGAGGTAGATGTAGTATTTCCAGTATTACATGGACTCTTCGGAGAAGATGGTACTATTCAAGGAATATGTAAATTATCAAATATTCCTTGCGTTGGACCTGGGGTAATGTCTTCAGCTATTTGCATGGATAAAATATATACAAAATACTTATTAGAAAAATTCAATATAAAGCAAGCGGATTATGTGGTAATTAATTCGCATGAATATGTAGAAAATAAAGAATTATTTTTACTGGAAATAGAAAAAAAACTTGGCTATGCAGTATTTATAAAACCATCTAATGGCGGATCTTCTGTAGGGATAACAAAAGCACATAACAAAGAGGAATTAATATTAGGCCTGGAAGAAGCATTAAAACACGACAGAAAAATTTTAGTGGAAAAGGCTATAAATGCAAGAGAAATTGAAGTGGCTGTACTCGGAAATGATTATCCTGAGGCATCTATCCCGGGAGAAGTAATCCCAGCGAAAGAATTTTATGATTATGAAGCTAAATATAAAAGCGAATCATCTAAGCTTTTAATACCCGCGGCACTGCCAGAGGCTAAGCTACAGACAATTAGAGAAGAGGCTATAAAAATTTATAGAATATTAGATTGCGCCGGTATGGCAAGAGTTGATTTTCTAGTAGATAAAGAAACAGAAGATGTCTTTTTAAATGAGGTTAATACTATACCTGGTTTTACTAAAATAAGTATGTATCCTAAAATGTGGCAAGCTACAGGTAAAACTTTTGGGGCACTTATTGATGATCTTATTAAATTAGCTATAGAAAGAAACAATCAATAATAATTGTATAGAATTATTTTATTAGTATTTGGTAAAATGTAGTAGAGAGGGGAGAAATCTTATGACAACAGCTTTAGCAATGATTTCTGGAGGTCTTGATAGTATACTCGCAGCAAAACTTGTAAAAGATCAAGGCATAGAAGTTATTGGGATATGCTTTAAATCACATTTTTTCAATGAGGAAAATGCATTGAAAATAGTTAAACAAATAGATATACCATTAGAAGTTGTAGATTTTTCTGATGAACATTTTGAAATGCTGAAAAATCCAAAACATGGATATGGTAAGAACATGAATCCTTGTATCGATTGTCATGCTATGATGATGAGGCATTGTGGGGTGCTACTCGAAAAATTTCATGCGGACTTTATTATAACAGGAGAAGTTTTAAACCAAAGGCCTATGTCTCAAAATAGATCAGCTTTAGACATAGTAAAAAATGAATCCGGTATAGGACATAAAATATTGAGGCCGTTATGCGCTAAAAATCTTAATCCAACTGAAATGGAGATAGAAGGGTTAATAGATAGAGAAGCTCTAATGGACATAAAGGGAAGGAACAGAAAGGTTCAGATGGAACTAGCAGAAAAATGGGGTATTCTAGAATACCCCTCACCTGCTGGAGGATGTAAACTTACAGAACCTAACTATTCTATAAAACTTAAGGAACTGCTTATGCATAAAAAAGATCCATCTAAAAAAGATTTAGAATTATTAAAAATAGGAAGACATTTTAGAGTATCTAAGGATGCTAAGATTATATCTACAAGAACGCAGGAAGAGGGAGAACTACTAAACCAATTTTTAGAGGGAGAAGATCTAATTTTTTTAGCTACTGACTATAATGGATCTACTATTGCCATAATTGGTAATGCGACAAATGAAGATATCGAATTTGCAGCAAAAATTTCAGGGCGATATTGTAGAGGTAAGGATGAGGAAAGTGTATCTATTAGTTATGGAAGATATGATAATCCTCTAAATAAATCAATCGATATGCCGCCAGCAACAGATGAAGAAATAAACAACTATATTTTAAATTAGTGAGGGGTAAATTTATGATGAGAAATGCAATAATTTCAGTTGTTAGTAAACAATCTGACAGTGATGAAGATGGTGATTCAATTGAAGTCGTGACACCTGGTAAATTTTACAAAGAAGAAAATTGTTATTATGCAATATATGAAGAAACGGAAATTTCAGGAATGAAAGGAACTACTACTACATTAAAGATTGATGAAGAAAATTTTACACTTATAAGAACTGGGACTACTAATACAGAAATGAAATTTAAAAAATATGAAAGGGATTTAACTTTGTATAATACACCTCATGGAGCGTTGGATCTTACGGTGGACACTAGGGAACTTAAGATGAATGTGGATAATAATGGTGGAGATGTTTTTATAGATTATGATATGATAATAGGAAATCAACAAGTTTTAAGTACAATTTTGAAAATTAACATAAAAGCTTAATTAACAAAGACTATGTTCTATATTAGAACATAGTCTTTGTTAATTAATAAATTTTTTTATAAAGATATCTAATAATAAAGCTTATTCTATGGATTAGTTTTTGTAAATAAAGTCAATAATTTAATTGAAGAAATAATGTGCAGAAAATCTAGGAGTGGTTTTATGTTAAAAAATATTGATTATGAGAAGATAATAGAAGCTATTTGCTACGTTAGAGGTATAAAAAGATGTGATTTATTAAAAGTATTAAAAAATAAGGAATATAAGTACATTTTATTACTACTACTAAAAGAGTATAAATGTGATGATATAGAGAACATTTATAAGGAATTTCTGATTTTTAGTAAAAGATCTATCAAGTATGGTTCGAAAAAAGCGGAAGAGCGACTTTTTATTAATAAAGAGTTTAGAGATATGTATTTTGAAATAGAAAGCAAATTAGGCATCTGACAAAAATATACTAGTAAATTGGCTTGGCTAGTCATTTTTTCAGATGCCTTATATAAAGTAAATTAAAATTTGTATTCAAAAAAAAAAGAAAAACAAAAAAACACTGGTTAATGATAAAAAAGTGTGATAAGATATTAATATTGTTTTTAAAAATAATTAGCCCATTATGTTTATAGGGTAATTACTATTATAAGATTATAAAGGAAAAATGTCAAGCTATTTATTTAAAAGTATAAAAGTTTAATGCATGTATTAACAATACTAAGTATGTGAAATTATACAAATTATGATTAATAAAGCATAGGAGGAGTAATTATGGGTAGCACTAAGTACATATTTGTAACAGGTGGGGTAGTTTCATCTTTAGGAAAAGGAATAACGGCAGCTTCGCTAGGGAGGCTTTTAAAGAATAGAGGGTTAAAAGTTTCTATTCAAAAATTTGACCCATATATAAATGTGGATCCAGGTACAATGAGTCCGTACCAGCATGGGGAAGTTTTTGTTACAGATGATGGCGCAGAAACAGATTTGGACTTAGGGCATTATGAAAGATTTATCGACGAGAATTTAAGCAAGAGTAGTAATGTAACTACAGGAAAAGTATATTGGTCAGTTATATCAAAAGAGAGAAGAGGAGATTTTCTAGGTGGCACAGTACAGGTAATACCACATATAACTAATGAGATAAAAGAAAGAGCCTATAGAGTTGCTAAGGAAAAAGATGTAGATGTTGTTATAACTGAAATTGGTGGAACCGTTGGAGATATTGAGTCTTTACCATTTTTAGAAGCTATAAGGCAGATAAAATATGAAGTAGGAATAGAAAATGTCTGTTTTATTCATGTTACATTAGTACCATATTTAAGAAAAGCTGGAGAGCTTAAAACAAAACCTACTCAACATTCTGTTAAAGAACTAAGAAGTATAGGTATTCAACCAGACATTATAGTATGCCGATCTGAAAAGGAGATATCTGAAGACATGAAGGCTAAAATTGGGCTGTTCTGTAATTTAGAAGCGGGCTCTGTGATTCAGAATTTGGATGCTGATAATTTATATGAAATACCACTTATGCTTCATAAAGAAGGATTAGATACGCTAGTATGTAAAAAATTAAAATTAAATTGTGGTGAAATAGATAATATTGAATGGATAAATATGGTGGAAAAATTAAAGAATCTATCTGGGAATGTAAAAATAGCACTAGTGGGAAAATATGTAGAGCTTCATGATGCATATATTTCTGTTGTTGAGGCACTCAGTCATGGAGGTCTTTATAATGATTCTAATGTAGAAATTAAATGGGTAGATGCTTGCGATGTAACCTTAGAAAATGCAAGTGAATTATTAGGTGATGTTTCCGGTATATTGGTTCCAGGCGGATTTGGGGACAGAGGAATAGAAGGTAAAATCGAGGCAACAAGGTATGCTAGAGAAAATAAAGTGCCATTTTTCGGGATATGTCTTGGTATGCAATGTGCGGTTATAGAATATGCAAGAAACGTAGCAGGAATGGGTGGAGCTAATAGTTCGGAAATTGATGCCGACACGAAGTATCCAGTAATAGATTTGATGCCGGACCAAAAGGATTTAGATAAAAAAGGTGGAAATATGAGACTCGGCTTATATGCGTGTAAGTTAGCAAAAGAGTCTAATGTGCATGTTGCGTACAGTGATGAAGTAATATATGAGAGACATAGACATAGATATGAATTTAATAATGAGTATAGAAAATCAATAATTGATGCAGGACTTACGCTTACGGGAACGAGCCCTGATGAAAAATTAGTAGAGATAGTTGAAATTAAAGATCATCCTTGGTTTGTTGGAGTTCAGTTTCATCCAGAACTTAAATCTAGACCTAATAAACCACACCCACTATTTAAAGAATTTATTAAGGCATCTTTAGAATATAATAAATAAGAGGCATGAAAATAAATAACAAGTCAAAGATGCGAAATAGACTCGCATACTGACTTGTTATTTACTTGAATGTCCCTAATATAAAAATGTATCCTATAGAGTAGATAAGGGAAAAGTCTATTCTATAGGACTTTTTATCGCTAAGATGAATAAGATTACCAATTATTTCAAATGAAATCTAGCAGGAGTTTTATAAAATTTATAGAATTTAATATTAAACACTAAAATGAAACTGAATGCTTTTGATATAAAAAATATAAAATATGGAGGTGAGGTAATTGACATTCGATACTAATATTGCTATAGCATTAAAGAATTCTAATGGTCAATATAAGGTGTGCGAGCTGACAATATTTGAAATAGAGAGTATGAAGACTAGATTTCCATCTTTAAACATTGAATTACATAAAGGTAAAGAGATAGAAATTATGGTTAAGTGTTCGCTATGTGGGGACTATCATTTTTATCATTATAATATTAATGAACTTTTGAAAAGGGACATGGTAATAGGCGGATGTGAACAATTAGCATTACCTATATTTTTTATTGGCAAGAATCAAAAGGTTATTGAAAAAGTAAATGAACATAGACAAACTATAGAAAAAATTTACGCTATGATATAAAAGAAATTGGAAGATGCACATAAATATTTAGAGGATTGTGTGCATTTTAAATATAGTGGATTAAAATTATGAAATAGGATATAATTAAAATAGTATATCATTTCAAAAAAATTCATTGGATAGAAAATTCGTTTTTAAATTCCCATGATATTTATAAAATAGATATTATAATTGAAATACCCTTCGGAGGTGCAGATTTTTGATAAATAAAGATTTACAGAACATGACTGTAGTTGAATTACGGGAACAGTGTAAAGAACTTGGAGTTAAAAACATTTCTAAATTTAAAAAAAGTGAGTTAATTGAAGAAATAAAGAAAATAACGCCAGTTACATTGCAAAGGGATGGAGTTATTCTAAGAGAAAAAATAAGTCCCAAAAACACTTCTACAGCTGAAGATAATGTTATAAAGAATTCAGAGGATCAAATCTCAAATAATCCAATTCAAAATGAGAAAAGTCCTGATAATGAACAGATTGATACAGGTTTTAAAAATCAAAATGAAAATAAAAAAGAAAAATTACAAGAAATGATAAATGAGTCAGGGTCAGCAAGAGGAGTTCTAGAAATAATTGAGAAAA